>JACIWY010000239.1 GCA_014360745.1 Chloroflexota bacterium | reverse complement strand
CAACCTCTTTGAAGATCTCGCTCTCAATCTAGTTCGCTATCCCACTCGCGATGATTGGTGCCCACATACTGAGGGAGTGGATAGGCCCTGCTGGGAGATGGATAATCCCTTCTTTCCCGAACGCTCCCTGCCGCTCGGTTATCTCGACTATCTTACCTGGCAGAGCCGCCGTATCCTGCTGCTGCCCAAAGATACGGATGCTGGCCCTATGATTTATGCCGCCAAGATCGCGCCAGGTCTGCGTATGAGCGACGAGATGCGTAATCCGGCGATGCAGCACAAGGGATTGGCGAAAAAGGGCTGGAAGAGCTGGATGGCCTTTGAGGAGGATCGGGCGCTTTGGCGTGACAGCGCGCCACTCTTTCGGCTGCCTCAAGAATCGCTAGAGACTCAAGATTCCTGTCCACCGATCATCATGGAATGGCTTGCTATGCTTGTGGACCATGTGCCAGAGCTCGAGCGACATCAGATTCGTCGGCTAGCCGGATTGGGCATGGCCGGTGATCTGAACCAATATCGCGTTCACTTTTACCGCCGCGAGGAGCTTCCTCTGCCCCTCTCGCTACTACGGAATCGGGACCTCGTCACCCACCTCGAAACCGCCCTGGCCGAGGCCGAGGGCGCAGGGAAGCAGCTTTGGGGCGCGGCGTCAACGCTCGCGACGGAGCTGCTCTTTCACAAGCACGAGGAGCAGCTCTCCAAACCGGAGCGCGACGAACGCGATGCTCTGCTCCGCTCTTGGGCCGCCGAGCGCCGCTACTGGGCGGCGTTGGAAGTCCCCTTTACCGAGTTGTTGGAGGCGCTGCCAGGCGACGCGCAGGCCGCCCGCCGCGCCTGGGCGTCTACAGTGCAGACCGCCGCCTGGGGTGCGCTGGAGGCCGTCATCGCCGGCTTGGGCGAGGGCCCCTCGGCGCTCAAGGCGGCCGTCCTGGCGCGCGGCCAGCTCGGCGGCGGGTTGCGCAAAGTGCTTGGCCAATGGTATCCATCATCTGCACCCCACGAGGAGGTAGCGCATGCCTGAACCCCATCCGTTCATCGCCTATCTACACAACTTGGCCAGCAAGGAGGACCGCGGCGCGCTGGCTGCCCTGCGCCGTGGTCTCGGCCAGCCGCCCGGCACGGTGCCCGCCATGTACCCTTACGTGGTACCCTGGCTGCCTGTCGACGCCCGCCCCTGGCAGGAGGCCGCCTACTATCTGGTGGCGGCGCTCTTTGCCCTGCACCCCGATCCAGGGGGCGCCGGCAACCTCGGCGCCAGCTTTCGCCTGGCCGAGGCCAAGGAAGGTGGCAGTGCCGCCGACGAGCGCGTCTCGGCCGTCGAGCGGCGCTTCACCGCCCTGCTGTCCGTTCACCCCGACGACCTGCCTGACTATTTGCGGCAGGCCATCGGCTTTCTGCGCTCCAAAGAGGTGCCGGTGGATTGGCACCAGCTTTTCCAGGACATCCAGAACTGGGGCCACCCCGCGCACCGCGTGCAACGAGAATGGGCGCGCGCCTATTGGGGGCGTGCGCCAGAGACAGAACAAGTAAAGGAAAAGGAGTAGCACACCATGTTCGTCGAAATCCATCTGCTGCAGAGCTTTGCGCCTTCGAACCTCAACCGCGACGACACCGGCAGCCCTAAGGATTGCGAGTTCGGCGGCGCCCGCCGGGCGCGCATCTCCTCGCAGTGCCTCAAGAGGGCCATGCGCACCGATCCGTCCTTTGCCGCAGCCACGCGGGTTCCCCTGGGGCAGCGCACCAAGCGCATGGTCAAACTGTTGCGCGACAAACTGGAAACGGCGGGCAAATCTCCTGAGCAGGCCGAGGCGGTGGCGGCGGCCTTTGTCGAAAAGTACGCCAGCAAGTTCGACTCCAAGACCACAGGAGCCAACAAGGAGACACAGACCGTGGTCCTGCTCTATGTGGCCGAGGGCGAGCTGCAAACCATCGCCGAGGCGCTGTGCGAGAACTGGGACAAGCTAACGACAGGAGACAAGGCAGCGGAGACGGCCACTGCTCAACTGGCCAAGGACCTTACCAAACAACACAAAGAGGTCACCAGCGCGCCGGATATTGCCCTTTTCGGGCGCATGCTGGCCGAAAAGCCCGAACTCAACCTCAACGCCGCCTGCCAGGTGGCCCACGCCCTCTCCACTCACCGAGTGGCCATGGAGATGGACTTTTACACCGCCGTGGACGACTTGCTGGGGCGCGACGAGCCCGGCGCCGGCATGATGGGCGTCCAGGGTTATGACAGCGCTTGCTACTATCGCTACGCTCGCATTGACTGGGAGCAGCTCGTCAAGAACCTCGGCGGAGACAAGGACGCCGCCGAACTGGCGCTCAAGACCGTGGACGGCTTCCTGCAGGCCAGCCTGCGCGCCGTGCCCAGCGGCAAGCAGAACAGCCACGCCGCCTACAACCCGCCCAGCCTAGCGCTGGCCGTGGTGCGCAAGGATGGCATGGCTTGGAATCTGGCTAACGCCTTTGAGCAGCCAGTGCGCGCCGAGGGCGACAGTGGCTATGTAGCGCCGTCGCTGAAAAGGCTGGATGGCTACTGGGGTGAGCTTTGCGCAACCTATGGCCAGGAGACTCTACTCAGCGTAAGTGTGCTGCGCTGCGGCGTGGGCGATGTGGAATTAAAGCACCTGGCGGCTCACACAGTGACGGGCGAAGCCGCCTGGCGCCAGGCTGTACTGAACGCATTGCAGAACGGGGGGTGATCCCGTGAGCGAACACCACGTTTTGCTTTTGCGTCTGAGCGGCCCGCTCCAAGCTTGGGGCGTCGAAAGCCGTTTCTCGGTGCGTGACACGGGCCGCGAACCCTCCAAGAGCGGCGTCATCGGTTTGTTGATGGCCGCCAAGGGTTGGCCCAGAGGCCATCCCGTCGAGGAGCTGGCCCGGCTACGCTTGGGTGTACGCGCCGACGTTGAGGGCGTCGTCCTGCGTGACTATCACGTCGCCGGCGTGGGTGGCTATCTCAATGCCAGAGGCACCATCGAGCGCGACAACGTCATCCCCGGCAACCGTTACTATCTCATGGGCGCCCGTTTTCTCGTGGGGTTAGAGGGCGAGGATATCGCCCTTCTTCAAGAATTGCACGCTGCCTTGCGTGATCCCGTCTGGGGGCTCTACCTGGGGCGCAAGGCCTGCGTGCCGGGTGAGCCCGTCTGGCTGTGTAATGGCCTGCGCCCAAACGAGTCGCTGGAGCAGGCGTTGCGCGGCTATCCCTGGTTGAGGCCCAAATGGTTCCGGCCGGAGAGACGCCCGTCGCGCCTGCGCCTGGTCCTCGAGGATCCTGAGGGTCCACAGGTGCGGCCCGACCAGCCTCTCTCCTTTGCCGAACGGCGTTTTGCGCCGCGACGCACCAGAACCTGCTATTGCGACGCACCGTCCATTTTTCTTGAGGAGGTCGACCTATGTACCTCTCCCGCCTGAAGTTGAACCCTCGTCATCGCCGTGTGCAGAGCGAACTGGCGCGGCCCTATGAGTTGCACCGCACCGTAATGGCCGCCTTCCCCGCGATATTGCCGCCCGATGAGCGCGTGCTCTTTCGCGTGGATACAGACGCGAGGAGCGGCCAATTGGCCTTGCTTGTGCAGTCGCAATACGCGCCTGATTGGTCGCACGTGCAGAGGGAGCCAGGCTACCTTCTACCAGGCACGGCGCCAGAAGTCAAAGAAGTCCATCTGCCCCTTATGAGCGGCCAAGTATTGGCCTTCCGCCTGCGGGCCAACCCTACGGTCAAAAAGAAAAGCCACCGAGATAGCAAGGAGCTGCCTGTAAATGGCGTGCGCTTGGGGTTGGCCAAAGAGGAAGAGCAGCGTGCCTGGCTAGAGCGTAAAGGGGAGCAACACGGCTTTCGCGTGCTCTGGGCGCAGATCATCCCTGAGGGGATGCAGGTGAGCTATAGTGGGCGCGGCGCGGGCGCACGGCGATTGGCCCACCTGGCCGTACGTTTTGAAGGCTTGCTACAAGTGGCCGACGCCGAGGTGTTCCGCCAGGCAGTACGCGATGGCATCGGCAGCGCCAAAGCTTTTGGCTTTGGCCTGCTCTCACTGGCGCGGCCCACACGGTAGCGCAAGTTGCCCGATATGGCGAGATGTGCGTACGTTGCTATGTGCCGAGCGGTTTCAAGATGGAGTGAATCATGCCCAGAGACCTACACGAGCTGCCCAAGCTGCGCGACAGCCTGAGTTTCCTTTATGTCGAGCGTTGTCGCATCGAACAGGAAGAGTATGCCATTGCCCTCTGGAATAAAGAGGGACGAACGCCGGTGCCGGTGGCGGCCTTGGGGGTGCTCATGCTCGGCCCGGGCACCGTTATCACCCATGCCGCCGTCCGTGCCCTGGCGGATAATGGTTGTTCCATCATGTGGCTCGGCGAGGAGGGCGTGCGCTTTTACGCCTGCGGCACCGGCGAGACGCGCAAGGCCTATCGCCTGATAAAACAGGCAGAGCTTGTATGCGATCCAAACAAGCGTATAGAAGTGGTCTGGCGCATGTACGAACTGCGCTTCGGCCACCGCCTGGGCGATGACCTATCTTTGAACCAGATCCGCGGGATGGAAGGCGCGCGCATGCGCGATGCCTATCACGAGGCCGCCGAGCGTTACGGCGTCGAGTGGCATGGCCGCAAATATGACCGCAATAACTGGGCTCATGCCGATCCGATCAATCGGGCGCTCTCATCGGCTAACGCCTGCCTGAACGGCATCGCACACGCGGCAATCATCTCGGGAGGCTATTCGCCAGGCCTTGGTTTTATCCATCAAGGGAAGCAACTCTCTTTTGTCTACGATATCGCCGACCTGTATAAAACCGAGATTACCATCCCGCTGGCGTTCGGCATAGTAGCGGAATCGACGGACGATGTTGAGGCCAGGGCCCGGCTCAAATGTCGCGATATCTTCCGCGAGCATCAGTTACTCAAGCGTATACTGCCCACCATTGATGCGCTGCTCGATCTACCGACGACCGTGAACCGCTATGTGGACAGCGCTGATGGCGACGTTGACGCAGACGCGGCGCTGCCCACCGGACTGTGGGAACGACTCTGGCAAGGGATTGTGGAGGATTGAGATGCTGGTAATGACGCTGGAGAAAGTGCCTCCCGCGTTGCGCGGTGAATTGACCCGCTGGCTGATCGAGCCCTATCCCGGGATGTTCGTAGGCACTGTGTCGGCCATGGTGCGCGATCGGCTCTGGTGTAAGTGCACATTGGGTGCCGGAGATGGGGGAGTGGTGCAGATCTGGACAACCAACAACGAACAAGGATTCGAGATTCGCACCTATGGCTCGACACGGCGCCGCATCAAGAATTATGATGGGCTGCAATTGGTGCAGATTCCCCGATCTCCTTCGGAGCAGCAACGCGACGAGTTGGAAGGCGGCGTCTGATCCCCTTCTGCAAGATTCTCTGTAGAACTACTATGTCATGCAGGTGTCGTCGCGAAGGGTTTTCCCCACGCGTGTGGGGGTGAACCGACAGCTTGCAACCACTAGCGCAAACGCTGCAAGTTTTCCCCACGCGTGTGGGGGTGAACCGACAATCCCAGCACCTGGTGTCGCCATGGCTGTGTTTTCCCCACGCGTGTGGGGGTGAACCGCAATGCGGGCTGAACCAGATGCGCTCTTTATGGTTTTCCCCACGCGTGTGGGGGTGAACCGCCAGGCCACGCCTCAACACCTCGCCTTGCCTCGTTTTCCCCACGCGTGTGGGGGTGAACCGATTCCTTTACAGGTTCATCGCCATTAGCAACCGTTTTCCCCACGCGTGTGGGGGTGAACCGGTTTTGCCATGCCGCAGCCGACCTCTCGCCAGCGTTTTCCCCACGCGTGTGGGGGTGAACCGATGCGCGCCGGTGAACTCTACACGCATGACGCGTTTTCCCCACGCGTGTGGGGGTGAACCGCCATAAGCTCATCCATTTTTGCCGTGGTCTCCGTTTTCCCCACGCGTGTGGGGGTGAACCGCACCTCGACCTTCTCCTCTATGCTCATGGGGCGTTTTCCCCACGCGTGTGGGGGTGAACCGTTTTGCGAAAGACCTTCTTGGCCTCGCTCGCGGTTTTCCCCACGCGTGT
>JACIWY010000238.1 GCA_014360745.1 Chloroflexota bacterium | reverse complement strand
TTGGTCGTCGACGATGAGGCCAATATCGTCGAGTTGGCAGAGCTCTATTTAACCACGGCTGGACACAAGATCCTCTCGGCCTACGACGGCGAAGAGGCGCTGCGTTTAGCACGCAGCGCCAAGCCAGATTTGATGGTCCTTGATCTGATGTTGCCGCGAGTGGATGGCTTAGGTCTGCAAACGTTTGCGTGGCGAAGGCAACGATCTGCCCATCATCATGCTCACCGCGCGCGATGACGAGGTGGACAAAATCGTAGGCCTGGAGCTAGGCGCGGACGATTACATGACCAAGCCCTTTAACCCCCGTGAGTTGGTGGCCAGGGTCAAGGCGGTGTTGCGTCGCAGTGCCCGCCCGCGGGCCCAGCGAGTATTGCGCCTGGGGCGCGTGACCCTCGATGTCGAGGCCAGAGAGGTTTGTGCGGAGGGCAAGCGGTTAGACCTGCGCTTGCAAGAGTTTGATCTGTTGGCCACCTTGATGGAACATCCCAACGCGGCCCTTAGCCGGGAACAATTGTTAGAGCTGGCCTGGGGTTATGAGTTCTATGGCGATACCCGCACCGTGGATGTGCATATTGCCCGATTGCGTCAAAAGTTGGATGGCACAGGGCTGGCCATCGAGACGGTGTGGGGCATTGGCTACAAACTGGTTGAGACGTGAACCTTCGTAAACAGATACAAACGCGCCTGGCCGGTTTGCCGGACAAACCGGGCGTCTATATCATGCGCGATGCCCAGCATTGCGTGATCTATGTGGGCAAGGCGATCTCGTTGCGCAATCGGGTGCGCTCCTATTTCCATGAATCGGCGGGGCATACGCCCAAGACGGAGCGTTTGGTAGGCGACATCGCCGATTTGGAGTGGATCGTCACCGGCTCCGAGTTGGAGGCGTTGGTCCTCGAATGCGAGTTGATCAAACGCTATCGCCCGCGCTACAACGTGCGCCTGAAGGACGACAAGCGTTACCCCTATATCAAGGTCACCTTGCAAGAAGATTTTCCCCGTGTCTTGGTCGTGCGCCGGATGCAGCATGACGGTGCGCGTTATTTCGGCCCCTTTACCTCCTCGCAAGCGGTATATCAGAGCCTGGATTTGTTGCGCCGTCTCTTCCCTTATCGCACTTGCAACCGCGAGATCGACGGCCATGACCGACGCCCCTGTCTCTATTATCACATCAAACGTTGCCCGGGCCCCTGCATCGGCGCCGCCACGCGCGAGGAGTATCGAGAGATCATCTACCATGCCTGCCTATTCCTGGATGGCAAGCACGAGGAGATCATCCCCAAGCTTGAAGCCGAGATGGCTCAGGAGGCGGAACGGCTACATTTTGAGGAAGCCGCGCGGCTGCGCGACCAGATCGAGGCCATCAAGCGTGTGATCGAGCGACAGCGTATCATTTCCGGCCATTTAAAGGACCACGATTTCCTGGCCTTTGCCCGCGAGAATGGGCAGGCTTGCGTGCAGGTGTTCTTTGTACGCGGCGGCAAGCTCATCGGCCGCGAGTATTTCGTCCTCACCGGCACGCAGGATGAGGCGGAAGAGGAAGTGATGGCTTCTTTTATCAAACAATTCTACGACGAGGCGGCTTATATCCCGCCTGAGATCTTGGTGCCGGCCGATCTCGATGAGCTAGGCGTGATCCAAGAGTGGTTGCGACAAAAGCGCGGCCATAAGACGGTGATCAAGGTGCCCCGTCGCGGCGAAAAGCGCGAGATCATGACCATGGCCACCGAAAACGCCCTCGAAACACTCAACAAGCTGCGTGCCGAGTGGGAGGCGGACAAGAACAAGCAGGTCGAAGCCTTGCAAGAGTTGCAAGGAGCTCTGGGGTTGGCCGCGCCACCGGCGCGTATCGAATGCTATGATATCTCTACCACGCAGGGGCAACTGACCACCGGCAGCATGGTGGTGTTCGTCCATGGTGTGCCGAGCAAACAAGATTACCGCCGCTTTCGCATCAAGACGGTGCAAGGCAGCGATGATTACGCCGCAATGGCCGAGGTGTTGCGCCGTCGTTTTGCCCGGTTGCAACAGGACGAGGTTAAATGGAGCGTACAAGGTGAAAGGCCCGCCGCAGAGAATCGTTGGGCTATCTTGCCCGATTTGGTGCTCATCGATGGCGGCAAGGGACAGCTCAACGCCGCGCTGCAAGCTATGGCCGAGATGGGGGTGGATCATATCCCGGTGGCCGGTTTGGCCAAGCGCGAGGAAGCGCTCTTTGTACCCGGCCGTTCGGCTCCCATCTTGTTGCCTCGAAATGCCCAAGGGCTTTATCTGTTGCAGCGCATCCGCGACGAAGCGCACCGCTTTGCCGTCAGTTACCATCGCAAGCTACGGCAGAAACAGGGCGTCAAGTCGTTCTTGGACGGCATCCCCGGCATCGGCCCCAAGCGTCGGCAAGCGTTACTCGACCGCTTTGGTTCGCTGGAAGCGATCCGCCAGGCCAGCGTGGAAGAGCTAGCAGCCGTCCCGGGCATGACGCGCAAGGCCGCCGAAGAAATGGTACAATATCTGTAATTCGGTGCAGCTTAGCGCTCGCCCTCGGTTTCTTCTGCTCTGGCCAATTCGACCACCGTGTTTCCGTCGCCGCCCTCGGCCAGCTCGCCGGGGCGAAAGGATCGCACCAGGGGATGGTCGCGCAGGTGGTCACGCACCACCTGTTTGAGCACGCCGGCGCCCTTGCCGTGGATGATGTGCACCCAAGGCAGGCCCGCCAGGTAAGCATCGTTCAGGTATCGATCTAGAAGGGGGCCCACTTCTTCGGCGCGCCGGCCGCGCAGGTCGAGCTCGATCCCCGGCGAAACCGGCTGAGGGCGCCGCGTGATCGAGCGGCCTCCCTCGACGCGCGGGGCTGGCCGGCCGCGAAACTCGAGCGTGTCCAGTTCGGCGCGCAGGCGCATGGGGCCTACGGCTACCTCGGCCCAGCCATCTTCGACACGCAGGATCTGCCCGACCTGGCCCAAGTTGGCCACATACACCATGTCGCCCACTTGTAAATCCCCGGTGGGGACCGGCGCAGCCGGCCGCTCGATGGCCGGCGGGACCGGGGCCAGCTCCTCAAGAAGGCGCTCTATTTTCTCTTCGGCTTCCTTGGCCGCCTCAGGGGCCGCCGCCTGCAAGACACCCCGCCGGATGCGCCCGATCTCGGCCCGTAGGCGCTCCAGCTCTTCGCGAGCCTCCTGGCGGGCTTCTGCTAACACTTGGCGGCGCGCGGCTTCGATGTGGGCCAACTCGGTGTGCAGTTCTCGCTCTTGAGCCGCGATGCGCTCCAACGCCTCCTCGGCTTTTTTCTGGGCGGCGATTGCTGCCTCATAAGCTTCTTTGATGTTGGCCAATAGCACATCGACCTGCAGATCGTCCGGTGAGACCAACGCCTGCGCTTTGGCGATGATCCGCTCCGGCAATCCCAACTGCCTGGCGATGGCAAAGGCGTAGCTGCGACCGGGCAACCCGATGGTCAGGTGATACGTAGGCGAAAGGGTCTCCAGGTTAAATTCGACGCTGGCATTCTGCACCCCCGGCGTCTCGTAGGCATAGGCTTTGAGCCGTGCATAGTGCGAGGAACAGAGCGTTAGGCAGCGGCGGGCCAGCAGTTCATCGATCAGTGCCTGGGCCAATGCCGCGCCTTCCACTGGATCTGTGCCCACGCCCACCTCGTCCAGAAGCACCAGGGAGCGCTCATCGGCTTGATTCAGGATGTCGATGATATGCGTCATGTGCGAAGAAAAGGTGGAGAGGCTCTGTTCGATGCTCTGTTCGTCGCCAATATCGGCGTAAATACCGGAAAAGACGGGCAGTCGGGAGCCATCGGCGGCGGGGATATGCATTCCCGCCTGTGACATGGCGGCCAGCAGCCCCACCGTCTTGAGCGTCACCGTTTTGCCCCCAGTGTTGGGGCCGGTGACCAACAACACGGTATAGTCGCCGCCCATGTAAACGTCGATGGGCACGACCGTCTCGGCTGGCAGCAAGGGGTGGCGCGCGTGAATGAGATAAAGCGGATTTCGCTCCGGTGGCAGGGTGGATTTGCCTATATCGGCGGTGTCCGTCGACGTGGGCTGTGCGGCCGGCTCCACGACCGGCCATGAGTCTTCGGCGATAATGGCCGGCGCGCCGCGCAAAGCAAAGCTATAGTGCGCCTTGGCAAAGGCCAGATCCAACTCAGCCAACACTTCTACGTTGATGCGCACCGCCTCGGCGCTCTCGCCTACGAGGTGGCTCAACCGCGCGAGGATGCGCTCGATCTCTCGCGCCTCGGCGAGTTGGAGCTCGTGCCAGTGGTTGTTCAGCTCCACCGTGGCCAGGGGTTCGATGAACAGCGTGGCCCCGCTCGAGGACTGGTCGTGTATGATGCCGGGGATGCGTCCTTTGTATTCAACCTTGAGGGGGATGACGTAGCGACGGTTGCGTTCGGTGATGATCGGTTCTTGGAGGTAACGTTGCCCCTCTGGCGAGGCGATGATGCCGCGCAACCGCTCTACCAGACGCTCTCGGGCGGCGGTGCTTTCGCGGCGGATGCGGGCCAGCTCGGGGCTGGCGGCGTCTAGCATGCGGCCATCCTCGTCTAAGCAACGGCCGATCTCGTCGATGAGGTAATCCAGTGGAGCGATGCGTTCCGCTTTGGCCGCTAACGAGGGCGCCCGGTCGGCATGGCGCAACAAGACGCGACGCAAGGCGCGGGCGCTGACCAAGGTCGCGCGGATGTCTAGCAGCTCGGCGGGCTCTAGTGTGGCCCACAGTGCGGCGTGTTGTGCCAGTGGCCGCACATCGTGAGCGCCCCCTACGGTGATATCGGAAAGGGTGGAGAGCAACGCCTTAGCTTCGTCGGTCTCGATCAAGCGCTCGCGTACCTCCGAGGGATCGGTCGAGGGCCGCAACTGCATGGCCAGCTCTTTGCTGGCCGAAAAAGCGCAGTGGTTCGCCAGGCGCTCGATAATTTCAAAATATTCCAGGGTCGCCAGATACTTGTCGTTCATCATCGTTCCGAAGGGATTTCACCCTACGAGGTATGGCCCAAAACGTCTTGCGCCTCTATAGGAGGTAAAGGCGGAACACCATGCCGATATCGCCATTTTCAAAGTAATCGTCGAGAAAGCCCTGAAAGCGGTAGCCTCGCTGTTGCAGGATGCGGATGGCCGGATCATTCTTGTTCTGCAAAATGGCCTCGATAGACTGCATCTGGCTGCCCCTGGCCCAACGTTCGGCAGCGCGGAGCAGGTGGCTGGCTACGCCGCGCCCCCGGTAAGCGCGGTCGACCACGAGGTGTTCGACCTGGGCGCGCCAGCGCCAGCGGTGCACGAGCATATCTAAAAAGCCGATGATGCGCCCCAGATCGTCGGCGACGAGAAAACACTCTCGGCGTTGCCAATCATCGGGCAGAGTATCGAGACTGCGCGGGTAGGCAACGGTTATCTGGCGCGGGATGTGCACGCGGCGAAAGGTCACGCTGGCGGTGTCGTCGCCGACGCGCTCCTCCATGCGCCACACGTAATCGGTGGTATAGGAGCCATCCAGACGTTGACAGCTTTCAATGTCGACAAGGTTGGCAGGTCGGATACGCATGTCAGATCCCTTATCCGGCTTCGAGCTGGTAGGACGGTACGTGTTGCTCCCGCCGCGGTATAATGGCCCAAAAAGGCGCACCCGCGGGTTGCGCAGGTGCGCCTTAAGGAACGAGGACAGCCTAGCGCACGCGCGCGCCCACCGTCCCCGGCACGGGCACGGTATCAAGAATCTCTTGGATCACCTCACGGGTGTCTACGTTCTTGATGCGCGCGGAGGGGCTCACGATGATGCGATGGGCCAGCGTCACTTCGGCCAGGGCCTTGATATCGTCCGGCAGGACAAAATCGCGGCCTTGGATCGCCGCTAGGGCCTGGCCGGTCTTATAGAGGGCCAGAGAGCCGCGGGGGCTGGCGCCCAGGTAGACATCGGGATAATGGCGCGTGGCGTTCACCAGCTTGACGATATACTCCTTGATCAAGGGGTCTACATACACATCCTTGACTTCCTGCTGAGCCTGCAACAGCTCGGCGACATCCACGACCTGTTCCAACGTCTCCACAGGATGCACATATTGTTGGG
>JACIWY010000237.1 GCA_014360745.1 Chloroflexota bacterium | reverse complement strand
CGCAGTTCCTGATCCTGTATATCAAAGAGCACGCCCACGGCGCGCACGTCGGTGACAGAGAGCCGCAACTCGCTGGCCTCCGGCTTGAAAGTAAAATAGCATTCCAGGCGGATCGGCCCAAGCCAACGCCAGGTAATCCGTTTCAGCGAGGCGCCAAGATGGCCGGCCTTCGGGCGCGTAGCCAGCTTGAGCGCATACGTGCCAGACCAAGATCCGGCGGTGCCTGTGTCCCACATGGTGGCGCTGCTGAGCATAGGCGGGCGCAGGTCGGCAAAAGCGGGCAACATGCTCTCCAACGAACGCTCATAGTTGCCGATCAACTCGCTCCAGCCTTGAAGGCCGCGGTCGAAATCGTCGTAAAAAAGGATACGCGGCAAGGGATCGAAGCGGCTTAGCTCTGTGTCCGCATCTAGCAACACGCGGCGCAAATCGCTCATAGAAGCTCCTTTCCTGTAGAGTGTCATAAAGGTAGCTTATCCCCACATCGGCCCTCAGGGACCGATGTAGAGATATTGCAACCCTGGCCTGTTCAAGTCCTCCAACAAGCGTTCGGCGGCAGCGCGTTCAGCCGAGGGATCGGGGCCGTTCACCGCCTGCATAAGGAGGTCCAACAAGGTCGGCGCCTGCGGCCCGTAGCGGATGATCTGCGGCTTGCCGCGGATATGCCCTAGCTCCGCGGCCAGTTCGATGGCATCATCCAGGTTGCCCTCGCCATCGACCAGGCCCAGCTCCAGCGCCTGCTTGCCGGAAAAGATGCGCCCGGTCGCCAGGCGGCGCACCCTTTCTTCGGGCATCCCGCGCCCTTCGACGATGGCCTGAATGAAATCATCCAGGGCCTCGTCGAGCAGCGTTTGCAGCATAGCCAGTTCTTCCTCGGTCAGAGGGCGATAAAGGCTGCCCTGATCCTTGAAGCGGCCCGTTTTCACCACCTGGGGGCTGATGCCCAGCTTTTCCAAAAGCTCGGCGGCGTTCACGAACGTGGCGATGACGCCGATACTGCCCGTAATCGTCGCCGGGCGCACAAGGATGCGGTCGGTGCCGCAAGCGATATAATAGCCGCCGGAGGCCCCCACATCGACCATGCTGGCGACCACCGGTTTGGTCATCTCGCGCAGCGCTCGATAAATGTCGGCGCTGGGCACTACGCCTCCGCCCGGGCTGTTAATCTCGAGCACGATCGCTTTGACGCGAGGATCGTTTTCGGCCGCCTGGAGATCCTCCCGAACGTTTTCGGCATAGGCCACATTGCTCTGCAAGCTCCGAGGCCCCTTGCCACTGGTGATCACACCTTTGACCTCTACCACAGCCACGGCACCCCCCGCTCCCATGGTCGGGCCGCTCGACAGGAGCGCTGCCAAGATGCCCACGAACGTCAGGCCTCCACAGGCCAACACGACCAACACCACGGCACCGAGGATCCACCAGAGTGTACGCTTATTTTTCATCGCCCTGCTCTCCTAGCTACTGCCCCGCTCGGGCCTACTCAAGCGAACACATCCGCCATGAATACGGGGTTGGTCCAGGCGATGCCCCCGCGATCATCGCCACACTCTATCCGAAGGTATCTCAGCTCAGGGCGGAGCGGATAGATGGCGGCATCCAACCAGGGGCCATCCGACGCCCAAAAACGACGTCCCAGATAGGCGTGGGCATGAAAGGTGATATATCGACAGGGGCTACAGGCCACGCGCAACCCTCGGCTGCCATCGGGCAGCTCGACCAAACGCAGATCCAGGATACGCGGGCCGGTACTGCTGTAAAACATGCCGCGCTCCAACGCTTGCAGAATAGCCCGTTCCTCAAGCGCCTCGGCGCGCACCATAACAAAAGCTTTGCCCTCCTCTCCATATCGCCAGTGTACATCGTCTGTCGCCAGCCCCACCAAGCGTTTCCCTTGGCTGAGGGCGCCATCCCAATGAACCCGTGCATACCCCAGACCATAGGCCCGGTCGCACACCGTGTTGTATACCTCGATCCCGGCCACGGCCGGCGCGGCCAGAAGATCGTCCACCGTTTGCCCCGTCCAATAGGGATGAGCAAAGAAGGGCAAGCCGCCGGCGAGGCGAACCTCGTCGGCCAGGGCACGCGGGTCATCGGCCAAGGCCATATCAGGCAATCCCCGGGCCCCCAGAGCCACCATGTGATAACCGGGCCCGTGCAGCTCCGCGCCACTGAGCAACAAAAGGCCTGGGCGTACGAGCTGCCCCGTCGTATGCACCCAGTGATCGGTGATGGCCAAAAAATCATAGCCATGGGCGCCGTACCATTCGATGGCCTGCTCCGGTGTCCGTTCTCCGTCCGATTGGGTAGTATGGGTGTGCAGATTACCCTTGTACCAAGTACCGGGCAACGAAAAAGGCGAGTTCCAAACCATGGCAGCCGTCCTTTAAAGATGGAGTAGTCGCCGATCCGAGGAGGCATCGCCCTACACGGGCGAATGCCCCCTCGGCGACGAGCGGCTTATCGCTAGGGGTGTCAGCCTCTCTTGAGCCGCGCGCATTGTAGCCGCACAAGCGTCGTCTTGACAAGCACCGGCTTGTTGCGCGTGCCGAGAGGACATGAAGAGCCAGACTCGGAACTGGGATTCCCACAAAAAGAGAGGCCTCACGTTGACGCCATCAACATAGCATGGTATAATAGCAGCAACAGAATAGAGCAGCGTGGACAGAGCCAAGTAGCGGAGCGACGCCCCACAGAGAGCTGTCGGATTGGTGCGAGACAGTGGGCGCATCCGGCGAAATCCCCTCTCGAGCTGTGCGCGAAAAGGTCCGCGTTCAGGGGCCGTTAAGCGTTACCGGAAGCCCCCGTTATCGGGTGAGGCCCAGGGATGGGCCCATGAGGCTGTGCGCCGTAAGGCGTGCGGCGAGGCCAGGTGGCACCGCGAAAAGAGGCACTTTTCGTCCTAGGAGGCGGAAGGTGCCTTTTGGTTTTCTGTTGGAGGAGTAAGATGATCGACCTTGCCTATATCCGTGAACATGCCCAAGAGGTCAAACGGGCTATCGAGACATTGAACACGACGGCACCCATCGACGAGATCCTAGAATTAGATGAGCGCCGCAGAGCCATCTTGCGCGATGTAGAGGCGTTGCGCGCCGAGCGCAATCGGGTATCCAAAGAGATTCCCCGCATCCGTGACGCGCAACAGCGTCAAACGCTCATCGCCGAGATGCGCGAGGTGGGGGAAAGGATCGCTGCCCTCGAGACCGAATTGGGCCCGGTGGAGGAACGCCTGAACCAACTCCTGTTGGAGGTGCCCAATCTGCCCGATGAGAGCGTACCCGTGGGCCCCGACGAAAGCTACAATGTGGTGGTACGTCAAGAGGGTGTGCTGCCGACCTTCTCCTTCACGCCCAAACCCCACTGGGAGCTGGGAGAGCGTTTGGGCATTATCGATTTTGAGCGCGGAGTCAAGATCTCGGGCTCGCGTTTCTATATTCTGCGCGGGGCCGGCGCGCGCTTGCAACGGGCGCTGATCGCCTGGATGATCGATGTGCACACGCAACAACATGGCTATACCGAGGTCTATCCGCCCTTTATGGTGCGCCGCGAGTGCCTTTATGGCACCGGCAACTTGCCCAAATTCGGCGAGAACCTTTATTTCGACGCCGAAGACGACCTGTGGCTAATACCCACCGCCGAGGTGCCGGTGACCAACATGTACCGAGAGGAGATCCTGGAAGAGGCGGAGCTGCCCATTTATCACGTGGCCTACACCGCCTGCTTCCGTCGAGAAAAAATGTCCGCCGGGCGCGACACGCGGGGGATCAAACGCGGGCACCAATTCGATAAGGTGGAGATGGTCAAGTTCGTCAAACCCGAGACATCCATGGATGAGCTGATGCGCCTGATCGACAACGCCGAGGACATTTGCCGCGGCCTGAAGCTGCCTTATCGCGTGGTACAGATGTGCACCGGCGATTTGAGCTTTACCGCTTCGGTCAAATACGACTTGGAGGTGTACGCCGCCGGGTCAGAGGAGTGGCTGGAGGTCTCTTCGTGCAGCAATTTCAAGGATTTTCAGGCGCGGCGGGCCAATATCCGCTATCGCCCCGCAGACGGCGGCCGACCCCAATATGTGCATACGCTCAACGGGTCGGGGCTGGCGCTGCCGCGGGTCATGATCGCCGTGCTGGAGAATTACCAACAAGAGGACGGCAGTATCGTCGTACCCGAGGTGGTGCGCCCATACATGGGCGGCATGGAGGTCATCCGCGCTGCTACCGATTGTTTAACGTGAAACATTTTTTCCTCCGGAGGGCGGGATGAGCGGCCAGGATCGGCCCCCCATTTGTGACTATGAGGGCAGCAGCTATCGCACCGACTTTTGGGCCGGCCAGGGGCGAGAATATGAGGACGGGGCCGAGCGGGTGGCGCTGCGCCGCCTCTTGCCGCCAACAGGCCGCAGACTGATAGAGATCGGCGCCGGTTTTGGCCGCCTGGCCGATCTCTACGGTGGCTATGAGCAGGTCATCTTGTTGGATTATTCTCGCTCTCAACTCGAATACGCGCGCGCCCAATACGGCGACGACCGCTTCCTCTACATCGCTGCCGACCTCTACCGCCTGCCCCTGGCCACGAACGCGGTCGATACGGCGGTTATGGTGCGCGTCCTGCATCATCTAGCCGATGTGCCCCTGGCCCTGGGCCAAATCGCCCGCGTCCTTCGCCCGCAGGGCACCTTCGTCTTGGAATTTGCGAACAAACGCCATCTAAAAAATATCTTGCGTTATATTTTGTCCGGGGGCCGTGGCCTCAACCCTTTTGCTCACGAGCCCTACGAGTTCGCCGAGCTGCACTATGACTTTCACCCCGACTGGGTAGCCGAGCGCTTGCGCAAGGCGGACCTTGCGCCAGAACGGCGTTTATCCGTTTCTCTATTGCGTTCGGCGCTTCTGAAACGTATCTTTACGCCCTCTTTACTCGTCTTGCTAGATGCTGCCCTACAACGCCTTGCCGCCCCGCTGACGCCCGGCGCCAGCGTGTTTGTGCGCAGCATTGCGCTCAAACCCGGCGAGCCGATGCTGGTCGAGGCGACTCGCCTCTTTCGCTGCCCGACCTGTGGCCACGAGCCGCTGCTACCGGAGGAGAGAGGGCTCGTCTGCGTTTCTTGTGGGGCGCGATGGCCCATCGAAGAGGGCATTTACCTCTTTAAGCAATAGATATCCCTATAGCTGACATTGAGGATCGCCCTGGACGGTGCTATAATGGCTCCGTCCGCCGATCGGGGCGAGCCCGCCGCCGGCGGCAGAGCGAAGCGAATTCCGGCAAGTGGGAGGTTCGAGCATGATCAAGTGGTGGGGTGGAATACTCGCCCTGGTCCTTTTGGGCCTATGGCTGCTGACCTGCGCCGCCTCGGCCGAATCGGCGAACCTGGTGCAAAACGGCAGCTTTGAGGAGGGCTTTGTCCAAGGAGTGGGCAAAGGCTGGACCGGATTTCAGAACGGCGGCGATATCGTCTATGGCTTTCAATCCGATGATTGGGACAGGGCTGTGTTCGACGGCGAGTATTCCCAACTCATCAAGCTGGACACCGGCGGGGTGGGCGGCAGCCAACCCGATCGTTACGCCGGCATCTATCAGGTGGTCGATGTCGTGCCCAATGCCCGCTATATGTTCAGCTTCTATGGGTTGGTGCGCAGCACCGAAGGTACCGAAAAACAGTCTGGCTACAACTATCGTGTGCAGGTGGGCTATGATTTCAACGGTGGCACCGATCCTTGGGCGGTGACGAATTGGGTCGAGATGGATCGCTGGCGCGAGCACCCGATGGACAAGCCCGGTCGTTTTGATTCGTATGCCCACGGCGTCACCACCACCTCGGACAAGTTGACGATCTTTATCCGCGTATGGAAAAAATTCCCCACAGCGCATGAGACGGCCATGGTCAACCTTGACGCCATCAGCCTCCTGGGGCCGGCCCCCGCTCGGAAGGCTACAAGCGCGACCCCTCAGCCACAGGAACCAAGTTCCCCGCCCACCTTGCCACAAACCGGCGGGGGTAGCCCATGGCTCTTTGCGGGCCTGGCCTTGGGCCTCATAGGCGTCGGGCTCCATATGCTGCGCGTGTTACGCTTCCACGCTTGACGCCGGTTCTGCGCCTGTGCCCCCCTCCAAAAGGAGCGA
>JACIWY010000236.1 GCA_014360745.1 Chloroflexota bacterium | reverse complement strand
CAGAGATTGTGCTGAAGGATAGGGGATCAGGTTCCAGCCGGCGTGCAATGGGATGGTTTTGGTCAGAGGGGCCGAGCCCGACACAACCAGCGTATCCGCTTGGGAAAGCTTGACCCAAAAAGCCATCGTTTCGTCCAGCATGGTCAAGGGCGAGGTCGGCGCATGGGGATCGTACCACAACCATTCCTCACTCCAGGGGTGCGCGCGGGCCATGACGATCTCGTAAGAGCCCGCAATCGTTGCTAGCACCTCTTCAATGGCGCTGTCCTGGGGGTGCAACGGGATCGAGACCAGGTTCCAACCGACTCCCAACGGGATCGGAAAGGAGATCGAGCCAGCAGTCCACTCATCGGCCCCCACATCCCATCCCGCTCCTTGAGGGCGGGCGATGCCGTCGATATCGTCATTACAAACGCCCGCCGACAACGGCACGCCGGCATCGACCGGTGCACTCGTGGCACTGATCAGGTGCAAATCTCCCTGAGCAGGATCCACGAACAGGCTCGGCGAGGCACCGCCCAAATTGCCGGCCAATGTGGCCGTCGCGCCATCGCGACGCATCAAATCATGGCTGACCAGGTTGTTAATGATGCTCGCGCGAGTGTTGGGAAAACGCCACTCAATAGAGTTAAACGGCGGCCGGCGCGCTATCACAGTATTATGCACCACCTGCACACCGCACGCCTGAGCCAGGCAAATGCCGCAATCATAACCATATTCGGAAGCATAGAGCGCCACCTCTCCCTGATAGATCGCGTTATTGCGAACGATCCCATCGTAATGATCGACATAGCCTTCAGCCGTAGGGCAAGGATCATCGCCATAGGTTCGCCCCGCGCCAGATTCAACCAAGCCAAAGCCGATGCCGCGCACGTTATCGAGGAGAACATTGCGCTCGACGATCGTGTCGCGGCTGCCGGCCCAGAAATGGATGCCGTGTTCCGACAGGCCACTGGCGCACCAAAAGCCTTGGATGGTGCAATCGCGCACCTTCCAGCCGCGAGCCTGGTGGGCGTCGATGCCACCGGTGTAGCAATCGTTGCGCACGTGCTCGCGGCCCGCGTCGGTGAGCGCAATGTGGCAACAAGAGATCTCGCCCTCGTCAGCGTAATGCCCCCCGTTAGCGTTGATCTTGATCGCTTGCTCGGCGGCGTCGATGACAGCTACGCGATGGATACGAGTGCCACGAATGTCTTGCTTCGTCGGCGGAAAGACATGAATGCCATGGGTATAGGCATGCAGAATGGTGAGATCGGTGATGGTAACATTCGAGGCTTGCACGGTGATGACCTCAGTGGTCTCATAGCCGCCGTCGAGGATCACGGCCCGGGGATCGCCGCTGTAACCGCGCAAAGTGACGCCAGGTGTGGCAAACCAGAGATAGGCGCCGTTTAAATAATAGATACCATCGTGCAGAAGGACCGTATCTCCGGGGCGGGCATCGCGCACGATGGCTCCCAACTCCTCGGCCTGCGCGGGCCATACCTCGGTAGTAGGCCCCGTCGGCGGGGGCAACGCCTGGCAGAGCTCCGGCGAAGACATACGGGGCAAAAGTGGCGGGGCCTTGGCCGACATCGGGTAAACATTTGGCGCACAACACATATAAAACACAAAAGCCAATATTAGCCCATAGCGTATACGCATGGCCCGCCCCCTTCGATCTTGTCCATATGGGGTTACATCCGCCGACTGCTCAGCTCCCCCGTTTTGTGTCTACGCCCACTTGGCTTATGATAGTATATCATCAGAGCGAAACGCGGGAGACATCCATGTGTTGTGAAAGCAGGTTTCTAGAGGCGCTGCACGATCGAGGCTTACGACTTACCCCCCAGCGAGAACGCATCCTCGCTATCCTGCACGAGATGGATGGCCACGCCACGGCGGAGCAGATCTACGAGCGCATCGTCGCCCAGAACCCTTCTATGGATATTTCCACCGTGTATCGCACACTAGAGCTTTTGCAGATGCTACAAATGGTGGGGTGCATAGATGTGGGCGGGCAACGCCGCTACGAACTATTGAGCCTGCACGGTGCGCATCATCACCTCTACTGTCGCATCTGCGGGCAACTCCTGCGCGTGGAAGCGCAAGAGATGCAGCCCCTGATAGAGCACCTGGCCCAACTTTCGGGCTTTGAAGCGGACCCGGAGCATCTGATCATCCCCGGGCTCTGTGAGGAATGCCGCCATAGAGTTGCCGTATCCCCATGAGAGACTTGGCGCTCAAAGCCATCATCTGGGATATGGACGGCGTTCTGGCCGATTCGGGGGATGCGCATTATCTCGCCTGGCAAATGCTTTTGCGCGAGACGGGCCAACAGATCACCCGCCAGCAGTTCGATGACACCTTCGGGATGGCCAACTCGCTCCTCGTCCGGCATTGGTTCGGCGATACCCTTTCGCCGGAGACGAGCCGTGCTCTGGCCCTACGTAAAGAGGAAATCTTCCGCCAACTGGTTGCCGAGCATGTGCGCATCTTGCCCGGCGTCGAACAGTGGCTGGAGCGATTTCGCCGGCGCGGCTACCGCCAGGCGGTGGCCTCATCAGGGGAGATGGCCAACGTAGTGGCCGTCATCCACGCCTTGGGCCTCGGCAACTACTTCGATGCCCTCCTTTCCGGCGCTTTTTTGCCGCACAGCAAACCGGACCCGGCCCTCTTTCTGCAAACCGCAGCCGCCCTGGGCGCAACGCCAGGCGAATGCTTGGTTTTGGAGGACGGCCTGCCTGGGATCGAAGCAGCCCGCCGGGCCGGAATGCCCTGCATAGCCCTCACCACCACCCATCCGGCAGAAAAGTTGGCCAGCGCAGACTTGATCCTCGATAGCCTGGCCAATCTGGATGAGGAAACCCTGGAATGCCTTTTGGAGCATAGGTGCCAGGCACGGCCTCGCGCCATGCCCAGCACCTAACTTGTTGGCTATGCCATCCAGAGGATGTGCACCGTGTTCCCCGCCGGATCGGGATTCTTGAGATAGACCGCCTTGGTCGTGGGGCGAACCCTCGGCTCCTCCAGCTCGATCCCCTTAGCCTTGAGATCCTCTACCGCCGCCTCAAAATCGCTGACCCTGACGGCGATGTGACAAGGATGATCGGGCTCGCCCTTCATCACCTCGATACGGCCAGGGCCGCTGCTGCTCAGGAAGAAGGAACTACTGCCCTCGCTGACCTGAAAGTCAAAGACCTTGGCATACCAGTCGACGATCTCTTTGGCCGATACCCGAGAGGTGGGATAAAGGCCGGGATGTTCGATGCCGGTGTACAGTTTTTGCCCACGGGCCTTGCGGATCCAGGCCAGGCACTGGGCGGTGAGCGCCGTGATGGCGTCCCAATTCTCCGCCTTGATCAGGTCACTGCGCACCAGGTCAGACCCCATACCGACGCAGACCACACCGGCGTCAAACCAGCCCTTGAGGTTCTCATACTCGGCGCGCACCCCGCCGGTGGGCATGATCTTGGACCAGGGCGTGGGCGCCAGGATGGCTTTGACGAAACCGGGCCCGCCGAGCTGGCTGCCGGGAAAGACCTTGACGATCTCGCAGCCCAGCTCTTCTGCAAACGAGATCTCCGAAGTGCTTCCACAACCGGGGCAATAGGCCACCTTGCGGCGATTGCAAAGTTTGGCCACTTCGGGGTTCGTCAGCGAGCCGACGATAAAATTGGCTCCCAAGTTGATGTACAGCCCGGCGGTGATCGGGTCGGGCACCGACCCTGCCCCCAGGATGACGTCGGGATGATTCTTTTCTGCCCAGACGATCAACTCCTCAAACACGCGGAAGGCGCGGTCGCCGCGATTGGTGAATTCGATCACCTTGCCGCCGCCAGCCGAGATGGCGGCTACGATCTTTTTGGCCACCTCGACGTTGCCTTCATAAAAGAGCGGGACCAGTCCCAGCTCTTCCATCTTGCTCCACACCTGAACGCGCGAAAACTTGGCCATGGTTGCCCTCCCTCAAAAGTAATAAGCTATGAGGTGGCGGGCGCTTCAGCGCCACAGCAGCGCCGCCGTCTGCAGGCCGTGCCCGCCACCCGGCTGTGGTCATTACCGTGAGACGCGGCCCGAGACATCGCCGCCCATGATTTTTTCGACCTCGCTGACGGTGACGAGGTTGAAATCCCCAAAGATCGTGTGTTTGAGCGCCGACGCGGCCACGGCAAAGTTGAGCGCCCGTTGCTTGTTGTCACCGTAGGTGGTCAAGCCATAGATCAAGCCGCCCATGAACGAGTCACCACCGCCCACGCGATCGACGATATGGGTGATATCAAACTGTGGCGCGATATAGATCGTACCCTGATCCCACATAATCGCCGACCAGGTGTTGTGGCTAGCCGAAATGGAGCCGCGCAGGGTGATGGCGATCGTCTTGAGGTTGGGGAAGCGCTTGGCCAGTTCCTCGCAGACAAAGCGATACTTGTCTGCCTCCACCTGGCCCGAGGTCACGTCGGTCTCGGGTGCGTGGATACCGAAAACCATCGCCGCGTCCTCTTCGTTACCGATGGCGATGTCGCACTGCTTTACTAGGTCGGGCATGACCTCGCCGGCCTTTTTGCCCCAGCGCCACAGCTTGCTACGATAGTTCATGTCGCAAGAGACGGTGAGCCCCGCCTTTTTGGCCGCCTGGACAGCTTCCATGCAGGCGGCCGCGGCCCCTTCAGAGATGGCTGGGGTAATGCCGGTCCAATGGAACCAATCGGCTCCCTGAAAGACGGCGTCCCAATCTACCATCCCCGGCTTGATGGTAGCGAACGAAGAGTTATCCCGGTCATAGATAACCTGGCTACCGCGAGCCACGGCGCCCATTTCCAAGAAATAGATCCCCAGACGGTCGCCGCCCCAGACGATCTTGTCCACGCCCACCCCATAACGCCGCAGAAACTGCATGCAGGCCACGCCGATGTCGTTCTTGGGCAACCGGGTGACGAAATCCACGGGAATGCCCAAATTGGCCACCGACACGGCCACGTTGGCCTCGCCCCCACCATAGATGACGTCGAAGGAACTGGCCTGGTTAAAACGCAAAAAACCAGGCGGGGAGAGACGCATCATGATTTCGCCAAAGGTTACTACTTTCATCGCTTGTTCCTCCTTAAAGTAACTAGGATAGAATCACATGGCGCAAACGCCCGCCCCCCATTATCTTAGAGCAAGGCGCGAGCCACCTTTTGGACACCGGCTACGACCGAATCGGCATCTTCCAGGGTAAAGGTCTGGTCGATAAAGAACATGATAGCCCGCCCCAGGTAATCGAGCGACTGCGGACACTGGTCGCGGGAATACCCTCGCACCTCCCCTTTATAAAAGGGGCTCTTCCAAGGGGCACGACGTTCCTCGGCCAGCCCGCTCATCATAAAAGGCCAGTTGGCATAAATATGTCGATCGGGAATGGCGTTGTCATAGATGGTGCCGCAGCGGATGTTCTCGGCGTTCAGCGCCGCGGCAAAACGCTTGGCCAGGTCGGCGTTCGGCAGGAAGAAGGTCAAGGTGATGCCACAATCTCCTTGAGGATCGGGTACATCCTGCAACTCCAGCCCATCGATGCCGCTCAACCCCTCGGTGATATGGCCCTTGATCGCCCGACAGGTAGAGATGATCCCATCCAGCCGCTCGCGTTGCGCCCAAACGAGGGCCGCCGAGAGCTCGGGGAAACGATAGTTTTCCCCCGAGATGACAAAGTCATACTTGCGGGTGCCGGTGCCTTCCCAGAAACGCGCCGCGCAGTCGTGTTGCATACGGCTGCGGTCATAAATTTTCTCATCGTCGGTGACGACCAGGCCCCCCTCCCCAGCGGTAATGATCTTGTACTGCTGAAAGCTGAAACAGCCCACATCGCCGATCGTACCCAAAAAGCGCCCCTTATAGCGACCACCGTTGGATTGGGCTACATCCTCGACGACAATGAGATTGTGGCGTCTGGCCACGTCCATGATCTCATCCATGCGACAAGGCACGCCGCGCATGTGCACCGGCACCACCGCTTTGGTATAAGGCGTGATCTTTTTCTCCAGATCGACGGGATCCATATTGAGCGAGGCGTCGATCTCGGCGATGACCGGCACGGCGCCCGCGGCAATGACCGCCGCCGCGGTGGCAATAAACGTATAGGCCGGGATGATCACTTCATCGCCGGGCCCCA
>JACIWY010000235.1 GCA_014360745.1 Chloroflexota bacterium | reverse complement strand
CGGTAATCTTTTGGGTTAGGGTTGTATGCTGGGGAACGACGATGGTTTGGACAAAACCGGCCCCCGGGCTTGATGAGGGGCGGCGTGCCTGAAAGTATTGGCGTCGGTTGAATCGTTTCCTTCGGAGAGGGCGGTTTGATAGGCTCGGCGGGCTTGGAATAAGGCGTGTACGTCGGATAGGGAGTGCCATTTCCGATGCCGGAACGCAAGCGACCACAATAGCAAGGCACCCCAGCAGACAGAGGAAGGCAAAGCGCATGGAAACGCACATAGCCGGACTCTAATGCCGAAGGTGGGATTCGAACCCACAAGGGGCAACCCCCAGTGGTTTTTGAGACCACCGCGTATGCCGTTCCGCCACTTCGGCAAAGACCAACACGACGCCCATTCCGCGCCGAGCAAACCCCAGTATAGGGAAATGGGGGCCGTTCGTCAAGTTTGCCAAAGGATGGCTTGGCATATTACACTACGGGCGTCGCCATGGCGTCGCGAATTCGAACCTTTGCCGCCCTTTGGGCAGTGGTCATGGCGGATGGGCGCCGCGGCCTCTGAGGCCGGCAGGATGCTAGGATGAACGAAGAAGCCCTCGTCGAACGCGCTCAGCGTGGAGACGTTCAAGCCTATAACCAACTGGTGCTGGCCTACCAGCAGGTGGCCTACAACGTGGCCTATCGCGTGCTCGGCGATGAAGAACGGGCTATGGATGCCACGCAAGACGCCTTTTTCAAGGGCTATCGTGCCCTGCTTCAATTTCGCGGAGGGTCGTTCAAGGCCTGGATTCTGCGCATCGTCATTAATGCCTGCTACGATCAATTGCGCCATCGGCAGCGGCGGCCCCAGACGCCCCTCGACGATCTCATCGAGAATGACGAACACAGCCGCCTGTTCGAAGATCCGGCGGATTCCCCGGAAAACGTGGTGGAGCGCCAGGAGTTCGATGCGGTCATCCAAACCGCGCTGGACACTTTGCCGGAGGATC
This sequence comes from Chloroflexota bacterium, assembly GCA_014360745.1. Classification (GTDB taxonomy): domain Bacteria; phylum Chloroflexota; class Anaerolineae; order UBA1429; family UBA1429; genus JACIWY01. The sequence continues at coordinate 5,159 of JACIWY010000235.1, read as the reverse complement.
AGCGCGTCACGGTGATCATGAGCGACATCGAGGGGATGAGCTATGAGGAGATCGCCGCGGCCACCTCGGTGGCTTTGGGCACGGTCAAATCGCGGCTAAGCCGTGGGCGGGCGCGCTTGCGCGACTTTTTCCGCGAGCATCAGGAACTTTTACCCAGTTATCTGCGTCTAAGTGCCGAGTTCTCAAATCGGTCGTCTTGAGAAATCGGGCGCGGCGAAAGGTGCAAGAGGGGGTATGGGCCTCAAATTTTTGGATCATCGTTTCGCGGTGGGTAACCTGTCGCCTTATATCGACGGGCAACTTGCGCCGCGAGAGCGAGAACGGATCGAACGCCATCTGCGCACCTGCCCGCTGTGTCGGCAAGAGCTGGCCGAGCTGCGGACGATGCGGGCGTTGCTTCGCCGCGCCCCTCAACGGCGGGTGCCGCGGTCGTTCACGCTGCCCCTCTCGGCACAAAACGAGCAGGCCGCCTTTCGTCGTTGGAATACGCTCTATGGGGCGCTGCGTGTGGCCGCCGTAGCGGCTTCTTTGGCCCTGGTTCTCTTTTTGTCCGGCGATGTGCTCATCGCCCGTGGCGTGATCCCCCTCTCCTCCGAACGTGCTCCTTCCGCTCCTGAGCCGCTGAGGGCGGCCGAATCTCGGGGTGCTGAGGTTACTAGAGTGGTGGAGAAGGTGGTTGTGGAGCAAGAGGGTTCTCCTATGGCTATGAAAGCCATCGCCCCGACGCAACCCGCAGAGGTGCCCGCTGCCCCCATGCCTCCGCGAGAAGGGTTGGGGGGTGGTGGAGGCGCTCCCCGCGAGCGAGAACCGCTTGCTATGGAGGCCGAGCCTGTCTCGCCCGCAGAGGGCGCCGCTCCGCAGGCCATGATAGCCGCACAGCCCGAAGCAACGACGGGGCTTCCTGCCGAGGGTGACTTTGCTTCTCCCCCTAGCCGACGGGCCGAATATGGGCTGGCCGCTCCGGCGCCCGCCGCCCAAGCTGGCCCGCAGAAGGGAGCCGAGTCCACCTCTCGCTTAGCAGATCGCGGCTTGCTTCCCCCATCTGCGCCGGCGCAGGAATCGGGGGCACAGGCGATTGTGGGTGCCATAGTCGAGACGGCAACGCCTATGGCGACGGACACGCCGATGCCTTCGCCGACGATTGAGCCGCTCGCCACCCCGACGCCTATGCCCGTGGCCGCTCACCTCACCCGACGACCACCCACGAGCGGAGAGGTGCATGGCTTAGAGGGCGACGAGCTTTCGCCCATGTGGCACATCTGGCGCACGGTGCGCATCCTGGCTGCTACCTCGCTGGGCATCCTTCTAGTGCTCCTCGCCGGCCTCTTGTGGGTCGGCCAAAAGCGGCGTATCTAGAGTTTCAACCGCCGACACGGTCGTTTGATCAATGCCAGAACCCCTGCTATACTAAGGCCCCGGGCCGGTTGCCCCATCAGTTCAAGGAGGGCATAAATGACCCGGTACATTTTTTGTACGGGTGGCGTCGTCTCTTCACTCGGCAAAGGCGTCACGGCGGCTTCGGTTGGGCGCATCCTCAAAGCTCGTGGGCTGAGCGTCGTTATCCAAAAACTCGATCCGTATATCAATGTAGACCCCGGCACCATGTCGCCCTATCAGCACGGCGAGGTATACGTGTTGGAAGACGGCACAGAGACCGATTTGGACCTGGGGCATTACGAGCGTTTCACCGACGTCAACCTTTTTCGCCATGCCAATGTGACCACGGGCCAGATTTATGCCGAGATTATCGCCCGCGAGCGGCGCGGTGACTTTCTCGGTGGCACGGTGCAGGTGATCCCCCACGTCACCGATGAAATTAAGCGGCGCATCCGCCTCATGGCTGAGGAGAGCGGCGCCGATGTGGTCATTGTCGAGATCGGCGGGACGGTGGGCGATATCGAGAGCCTTCCCTTTCTCGAAGCCATCCGCCAAATGCGCAAAGACGTGGGGCCCGATAACGTCTGCTACATTCATCTGACCTTGCTGCCTTACATCGGCGCCACCGGTGAGCTTAAAACCAAGCCCACCCAGCACAGCGTACGCGAATTGCGCGGCATCGGCATCCACCCCGATGTCCTTGCCTGCCGTGCCGATTACCCGATCACCCCCGATCTGCTGGACAAGATCGCCCTTTTCGGCGACGTAGATCGCGAAGCCGTGATTCCTCTGGAGACGGCAGATACGATCTATAAAGTGCCGCTGATGTTGGAGGAAGCGGGGTTGGGCAATTATTTGGTGCGCCGGTTACACCTTGACGCCGGTCCTCCGGATCTCGACGACTGGCGCGATCTTGTGCATCGCCTGCGCCATCCCAGAGGCGAGGTCAAAATCGCCTTGGTGGGCAAATACGTCGGCTTGCACGATGCCTATCTTTCAGTGCACGAGGCTTTGCTCCATGCTGCGGCATATCACGATTGCAAATTGGTGCTAGACTGGGTTGATTCGGAAAAGCTGGAGAAGAAGGATGTCGCCGCGCGGCTTTGCCAATCCGACGGTATCGTGGTGCCCGGCGGGTTCGGCGAGCGCGGCATCGAAGGCATGATCGCCACGGCGCGTTATGCGCGCCTAAACAAGGTGCCCTATCTGGGGCTCTGCCTGGGTTTGCAAGTGATGGTCATCGAGCTTGCCCGCCATGCACTGAGCGACGAGGCGGCCAACAGCGCCGAGTTCGCGCCCGGCACCGCCCACCCGGTGGTCGATCTCATGTTGGAGCAGCGCGGCATCAAAGACATGGGTGGCACCATGCGTTTGGGGGCTTATCCCTGTGTGCTGCAAGAAGGGACCAAAGCGCGGGCAGCGTATGGCGTCGAGTGCGTCTGGGAGAGACATCGGCACCGTTACGAGATCAACAACGCCTATCGCGAGATTTTGCAAGAGGCGGGCATGGTCTGGAGCGGGCTCTCACCAAAGGGGAACCTGGTGGAGATCGGCGAGATCCGCGACCATCCCTGGATGGTCGGCAGCCAATTCCATCCGGAATTCAAAACGCGCCCGAATCGCCCTCATCCCTTGTTCCGAGAGTTTATTCGCGCAGCCATCGAGCACGGAGCAAGGCGCTAAAGCTTACGGGCTAACCAATCGCTCAGCCGGGGGCTGGCGCAAGATGAGCTCGATCTGACGGCAAATGTGATCGGCAGCGGTCGCCGGATCAAGGCGCCCGGCGAGCAAGGCCAACACATTCCTTTGCCAGGCGGCGTAGCAGGCCGCGCTGGCCTCGTTCCACGGCCTTTGTTCCACCTGAGCCACATCGGCAAGCGCGGCCAAGGCCGCACAGAGCGGCTCTTGTTGCAAGACGCGGCGGTCAGTCCATGAGTCGATGCCGGCGCCGGGCTCGGCGTATCCTTCGAGAAACATGGTGGCGCCTTGGGCGGGTTCGATCATGAACTCGATCCATTGCAATACCTCGGCCCCGACGCGCGAACGCCCTCCCAGGCAATAAGCCATGCCGTTGGCCAAGGTGGCGCGCTGCCCTGTCTTGGGGTGAGCGGGGAACAGCGTGGCCCGCAGGGTGCGTGCAGACGCGGCGACGCCTTCGGAGAGCAACGCTCGCCCCTTGATCAAATCGACCAAGGACCCCCGCAACATGGCCAGCTTGCCTCGTCGTAACATATCCATGGCGCCGCGTTCCATCTGCCAGGGAGCAGGCGCAGCTCTTAGGTCGTAGATCAAGCTGCGCAGCCACTCAAGGCATTCGATCCCCTCAGGGCTGTTCAGCGTGCAGCGGCGCCCTTCCAAAGAGATCAAGTTTGCGCCAAAGAGGTGTAACAAAGCGATCGCTCCGGGCATGTCATGCCGTGGCACCAGGCCGAATGGGCCGCGCTCTCGTTCTTGAACTGCCGCAGCGGCTTGGACGAGATCTTGCAATCCCCAATGATCTCGTGGCAGATCCGCTTGAGCATGGGCCAGGGCATTCGGCTCATAGATTAACAAGGCTTCGCCGGGGTTAGCCAGGAAAGGGATGCCGGCCAGTTTCCCGTCCACCGAACAGGCTTGTAGTGCCGAGCGGAACAAGCCCTCGACGGGTAGGGCCTGGGCCTGCGCAACCTCCCCAAGAGGTCGGATGACGCGCCTGCGCAGCCAATGCGTCAGCACGACGCCGAACGGCGCCTCTAGCAGGTCGGGCGGATCGCCGCTGGCCTGCAAGACATCCACCCGAGCAAGATAAGCCGGCCAGGGCAACACGCTGCGCCAATGCATGCGGACACCTGGGAAACGGGCTTCGAACTCGGAGGTGCGAGCCATGGCAAACTCGCTCCAGCCGTACGCGGTCACATCGGCGATGATGCGGCGCTCGGAGGGAGAGGCCGGCGAAGGAGTTGGGGTGGGGCGCTCGATAGGCGGTAACGTCGGGCTGGCCGGCGGAACGGATGTTTGAGGGGGCCGCGTCGGGGGCCGCGTCACCGGCACGATGGGCGATACCTCGACGAAGCGAGAGCGGCAGGCCAGCGCCATCGTCCCTCCGATGGCACCGGCCAGGCAGGTCGTCGCCCAGCTCAAAAGCTGACGTCGCGTTAAAGACACCGCCTATCCCCCTTGGTGCCGACTGTGGGGCTCCCGATGCGTCTTATGCCCTATGCCCCTACTCGGCAACCAAAAGATATACATCATAAGGGCCGATGATGGCCCAGTCGTCCACAAAGCGCTCGCTGAGCAGATCGCGACAACGATAGGGGACCCGCACCAATTGTTCTCGGTCGGTATGATTGAGCACAAACAAATAACTCGTGCCCTTGCACTCTCGCACGGCAACTTCGACGCCCTCCGGCGCTTTGAGCAGCGGCCCAAGGCCACAACGCGCCGTAAGCCATGAGGTCAAAAGGTAGTATAAATCTTTATTGCCCACCGTGCCCACATAGATCACCTCGCCCTTGCCGACCCGATGGATGGTGATGGCCGCCTCGCCGGCGTAATAGTCCTCGGTATAGCGGGCGAGGATGCGAGCATCGAAAGGCCTAAGGATGTCACACCATAGATGAGCAGCGCAGATGGCCTCAGCCAGGCGCTCTTCGTCCGGCTCAAAGCGAACGGCGTTGTCCCCTTCAAGGCCTAACGCGTCGTATCCGATCACCTCGGCCCCGACCAGGTCGCGCAAAGGGCCGGGCAAGGTTCGCTCGGTGACGCGGTTGGAGCTATCTTTGATCCCGCTGCGTGGGCCGATA
>JACIWY010000234.1 GCA_014360745.1 Chloroflexota bacterium | reverse complement strand
TCATAGACGCGAACGACGTTTTCGTACCAATCAAAATGGATCGTGCCACGATAACCATAGAGCCGCGCGCCGCGACGCGCGGCTCGGTGCCTGGCAAAAAAGTTTTGTGTATAGGCGGCCTGGGCGCCGTTTTCGTATTCAACTAGGCACTGGCCCAAATCTTCGTTCTGAATGCCCCGGGCAAAAAGGCAAAGCCGATCGGAGTCGGTATCCACACGCTCGCCTTGAAAACGTTCATAAAAGAGGTTAAACGGGCTCTCGGGACAACACTCCCACTCGGCGCATTCGACGCATCTCAGGTCAAAGGGCTTGTCCCCACCATAGACGCGTCGGGCCTTGAGGGCGCAGATGATGCGCGGTCGTTGCTGAAGCAAGTAATAGATATAGTCCAGATCATGGGTTGCCTTTTGCAGAAACAGACCGCCGACCTGATCATAATTGCGATACCAACGGGCATAATAGACATCCCCATAGGGCACATCGTTAAAGGCCACGACCTGTTCGACGCTGCCGATGACATCGGCCTCCAAGAGTTGGCGCACCGTTTGGACGATGGGCGTTAGCCGCAGCGGAAAAGAGACGACGGTAGGCGCCGGATAATCGACAAAGGCCTCATGCAATCGCTTGACCTGCTCAAAGGTGATGGCCACCGGCTTTTCTAAAAAGAGGGGTAGGCGATACGCGGCCACCTTGCAGGCCATATCGGCGTGCAGATAGCAGCGCGTGCCCACCATTACGCCATCCAAGGAATTGGCCCTTTCGGCCAACATCTCGTCGGCGTCGGTGTAAAACGCCGCATCGGCGAGGAAGGGCTCGCCTTTGGCGCGCAAGGCCTCTGCGCGTGGATCGGCGATGGCGGCTATTCGATAGGGAATGCCGTAAACGGCAAGGGCCTTGGCCATGTGCGAGATTCTATTCCCGTAGCCGATGATGCCGACATTGAGCATGGACGCTACCTCCACGGTCTCTCTCAAATCCCTTCGTGCTCGGTGCGCAGGATGATCTCCTCTTGCATGCGCGGCGATAGGCCGACGAAATAGTCGCTGTAGCCGCCGATGCGCACGACGAGATCGCGATAGGCCTCGGGGTTCTTTTGGGCCTCCTTGAGTGTCTCGGTGTCCACCACGTTGACCTGGAGCTCAAAACCACCCCGCCGAATAAAGGTGTTCACCAACGAGCGCAGGCCGGTTACAAACTCGGCGCGTCGGCGCGAGCGGGTGAAACGCAGGTTGACGGCGATGCCCCCCAGCATAGGGGTATGCTCCCACTTGGTGGCCGAGAGGATGGCGGCCGTGGGGCCATGCCTCTCGCGGCCCTGCGCCGGCCCGGAACCATCGCCCAACGCAGCGCCCGCCCGTCGGCCATCTGCCGACGCCGCCGTCACCGCGCCCAGCCGCTCGTGCATAACCCAGCAAAAGAATCCCGGATGAAATGCGCCGCCCAGAAAAGTGCGGTAGCGGCCACACTCGCGGACGATAGCCTCGGTAAGCCTACAGGCCAGCACATCCACCCGATCGTCGTCGTTGCCGTATTTGGGCGCTCCGTGGAGCAGCAATAAGCGCAGCGGCTCGTCGTGGGCCAGGTCGTTTCGCAGCGCCTCGGCAAGTTCCTCCAGGGTCAGGCGACCCTCCTCATAGACCAGACGCCGAATGGCCGCCAACGCATCCACCACGTTGGCCAGGCCGACGAAGGAAGGCTCCACCCAGTTGTAGCGCGCACCACCCTGGTCGATGTCCAACCCACGGGCCAGGCAGTCGTTGACAAAGCAAGAGAGTAATGGGAATCCGCCATGGTAATAACGAGTGACCTGGCAGGTGTTCTCGTCGGCCACGGCCAGGCGGATGGCCTCGGCCAGCCGAGCCTCGTAGGCGGAGAGCAATTCTTCAAAAGTGTTCACCGAGGCGATCTGCCCCACCCCTTTGTAGTGCAACGCGCCACCACCCGCCGGCCCCTGGCGATAGACCGCCCCCGGCAACGGTGGCACGCCAAGCAGGTCGTGCAAGAGCTGCACCAGGTTGATATAAGGGCTGGCCACATAGACGTTGGAGGAAGCGATGGGCGTAATCTCGACACAGGTGCTCTGAATATATAGACAGGCCTCGGCAGGGGGCAGGCCGGCGTTCATCAGCCCGCGGGTAATGACCTCATCGTTAAAGATCGCTGGATGGGTCAACCCTTGGGCCAATAGCTCGCAGGCGCGGGTTTGAATCTCTTCCGGGGTATCCTCGTTCCAGCATAGGCCGATGCTTGGGTAAGCCAGCCTGGTATGGGCGATGCTTTCCAGGAAAAGGCGGGTCAGTTCGTTGCTTACATCCATGCCACTGCCATCGCGCCCGCCGATCATCAAGCCCACGGCCAAGCCGCGTGGGGTGTAGCGGCTGAGCATCAGGCAAAGCACATCGATAAGCTCCTGAGCTTCATCCGGCGTCAATCGGCCCGCGGCAAGATCTCGCCGGTAATAAGGCAACAGGTAACGATCGGGACGACCGTACTGGAAAAGGAGCATCCGCTGCCCGGCGCAGAGGGCAAAAGTGACCAGGTGGATGGCTTGCAGTGCTTCGCGAAAGGTCTCGGCCGGGCGTTCGGGCACGCGATCGAGGATCGCAGCTATGGTCTCCAGCTCTTGGCGCCAGGCGGGATCGGGCTCGGCAGTGGCAAGGCTGCGAGCATGGCTGGCATAGCGATGGGCCAGCTCGCCCAGACCATCCAAAGCGATGAGACAAGCGCGATAAAAGGCGTCGCGCTCCAAATCCTCGGCGCGGGCCAGATCAAGGCGCGAGCGGTAGACGGCGATCTGTTGCCGTATCCCGGCCAGGCCCAGACGCAACAACCGCTCATAATCGATAGCCATATGCGCCCGTTGCCCCAGAACGAGGGGCAACGCTCGCGCCGGCCCCTCTCGCCAGGCGGCCAGCTCTGCCCGTTCCTCCGCGCTCAGCGGACGAGAAGAGAACTTGCCGGCGAATAGCTCGTCGGCGTCGATCTGCGGCGTCAGACCTCGCAGCGTGTCTGCCGTGGCTTGGGCCCGCCGCACGAGATGCCAAGGCTCATCCGCATGAGCCATCCAGGAGCGCGCCCAGAGCAACTCGGGCTCGTCACGGCAGATCTCGCCCTGTTCCAGGATGCCGGAACGCAAACGCTCGACCCGTGCTGTTGCTCCCATGCCCTCACTCCTATTTTTATGTCACGTTCAATCACCCGCAAGTCGCCGCTCTCGCTCTTCGTCAGGCCGATGCAGGAGGCGGCTCTCGACCTTCTGCATCAGCTCCGTCTGCCTCAGGGACGCGCCCGGCCTCGCGATCGAACAGCGGCTTGAGCCGCTCGTAACAAACCTGGATGCCCTCGACGATCACCCGCGTGTCGCCCAACACCGGCATGAAATTGGTGTCGCCAACCCAACGAGGCACAACATGCATATGGATGTGATCCTTGATCCCCGCGCCCGCCGCGGCGCCCAAGTTCATGCCGATATTAAACCCATCGGGAAACATGGACTCGGCCAGCACCTTTAGGCAAAGGTTGACCTGAACCATCATCTCGGCCAGTTCTTCGGTCGCGAGGTCTTGGGGCGTATCGACATGGCGATAGGGCACGACCATAAGATGCCCGTTGTTGTAGGGGTAACGGTTCATCATGATATAACAATGCTCACCACGGTAGAGGATGAGATTGTCACCGTCGTTTTCGCAGCCTTCTTCCGGCTTGGTACAAAAGATACAATCCGTGGGTTTGGCACTGCGGATATAGTCAATACGCCAGGGTGCCCAGATACGCTTCATAACGTATGACTCCTACTCCTCCTCGGCCAGGATCAACGCTTTGCGGTGAATGCGGTAACGCACATCGGCCATACCAAGTTTCTCTAATACTTCCTCCGGGCGCCCGGAACCTTCGGGGCCATTGCGCAAATGCATGAACAACCGATGCACCCCATTTTGAGCTCCCTCATGACGGATATCCAAAATGAGCGGGCGCAGATCGTACTCGACCATGCCCTTCCCTTTGCGCCGCCGGCTGGTGGCCTCTTTGCATGCCATCAGCGCCTCGATGGCCTGCCGAAGGCTTGTAGGGGAGACGTCGCTCCATACCTGCACCTCATAGAGCGCTTCGCGTAAACGCGCTTGCACAGATAAAGCGCGCAGAGGCACTTCACACACCTGGCGCACGCCCAATCCTGGGGGCCGTTCGGCCAGGATGGCGGAGAGAAAGGCATCCAAGGGCATCCGCCTGGCCATAAAGACATCGAGCAATTCGCACTCGGAGGAGTACCCCACGGGCAACGCAGTGCCCAATTGCAGCTTGGGCCGCGGATTATAGCCTTGAGAGTACGCCATAGGCACATGGGCGCGGCGCAAGAGCCGTTCCCACGTGCTCCCTTTGTCGAGCACTGAAATGTAGCGCAAAGGGCCCTCGACGGTATAAACGATACGCAGCCGCTGGACGGGCGTTGCCTCGCTCATGATGGGCACCCCCAGGCGTTGCGCGGCGCACGCGCGCGCTCTTTGCCGAACGCCGTCGAGACGCCGCAATAATGGCAGCTCTGGCGGCAATCGGGCGAAAGCTCGCCGGCCCGCGCCCGCTGATACTCGCGCCACAAAAAGCCCCGGCTCACGCCCACGTCGATATGGTCCCAAGGAAAGACCTCATCGCGCTCTCGCGGGCGAAAGGTATAAAAATCCGGGTCGAGTCCCTCTTCGGCCAGAGCCTGTCGCCATAGCTCGGGACGGAATTGGTCGCTCCAGGCATCAAAGCGGGCGCCTAACCGCCAAGCGCGCAAGATCACCCGGCCAAGGCGGCGATCGCCTCGGCTCAGGAGTGCCTCCAGCCAAGTGCTCGACCAGTCGGACCAACTCAGGTGCACGCTACGTTGGCGGCAGGCCTCGCGCAAGAGCGCTTGCCGATGGGCGATCGTCTCGCGTCCGGCCAGCGGCACCCATTGGAAGGGGGTATGCGGCTTGGGCACAAAGGTAGAGACACTGACCCCGATCTCCACGGGGCGTTTGCGGATATGCCTGCCCAAGGCGCTCAATTCGCGCACCAGGCGAGCGATTTCCAGCACATCCTCATCGGTCTCAGTAGGCAGCCCGATCATGAAATAGAGTTTAACCCGGTTCCAACCGCTTTCAAAAACGGCCTGGGCGGTATTATGCAAGTCCTCTTCAGTGACCCCCTTATTGATCACGTCTCGCAAGCGCTGGCTGGCGGCCTCGGGCGCAAAGGTGAAGCCGGTCTTGCGGGCAGATTGGATCGCTTTGGCCAGCTCAACGGAAAAAGAATCGATGCGCAACGAGGGCAACGAGATGGAGAGACGCCCATCCCCGCTCTCTGCCATGGCGCCGGAGACGATCTCGGCGATGCCGGAATGGTCGCTGCTGCTCAATGAGACCAGGCCCACCTCGTCATAGCCTGTAGCATCAACCAGCTCGCGAATGGCTGCCCGCGTTTCTATCCCGGGGCGTTCGCGGATAGGGCGATAGATGATGCCCGCCTGGCAAAAACGGCAACCACGAGAGCAGCCGCGCTGGATCTCTACGGCACCGCGATCGTGCACCATGCTCATATTGGGAACGACGGGACGAGTGGGCGCCGGGCCCAGGGTGGGCAAGATGCGCTTGCGCACCTTGGCCGGGGCGTCCTCGACGGCCGGTTCTATGGCTTGCAACCTGCCATCTTCGGCATAACGGACACGATAAAAGCTCGGCACATAGACGCCCGAGATCCGGGCCAGGCGACGCAACAAGGCACCGCGACTGCCCCCTTCTTGCGGGGCGCGCTTCCAGGCGGCCACCGCTTCGAGGATCTCGATCAACACCTCCTCCCCCTCGCCGATGACCAGGGCATCAAAAAAATCGGCCAGGGGCTCGGGGTTATAAACGCGGCTCCCGCCAGCGATCACCAAAGGACTAGGCGCGGCCCGATCGGAGGCGCGCTCTGAGGCCAACAACGGTATGCCGGCCAGATCCAGCATGGTCAGCACGTTGCTATCGTTCAATTCGTACTGCAAGCTAAAGCCGATGACATCAAAGGAATCCAGGCTATGCCGAGTCTCCAGCGAATAGAGCGGCAGACCGGCCCGGCGTAGGGCAGCCTCCATGTCAGGCCAAGGAGCATACACGCGCTCGGCCAACATATCGTTTCGGGCGTTGA
>JACIWY010000233.1 GCA_014360745.1 Chloroflexota bacterium | reverse complement strand
AGACGGCCATGGCCCAGGCAGCCACCTGATAATCGGGCACTTCGCCCCGCACAAAACCCTGGATAAACCATTCGATCTCTTCCGTCGATAACTCCAAGCCATCGCGTTTTTTGGCAATGATATCAACCGCGCGCATCTTTCCCCCTTTCTCACCATGCCATATGAGCTCGGTGTTTTTTAATGTGACATGGCCGCCACGTCAAGGTCTTCGCCGTTGGGTTGGTTGTGTGAATGGAGCGCGACTATCCTCGCTCGCGGGATGTGGGCCAGGAGACCCACACCCCGCCGATATTTTACGTGATGAATACAACCGGCTTGACGTTAGAGCCCCGCTCGCTATAATACGGACGCCGCCTTCCAATTTTCTGGCCATCGCCCAACGCTCAACGCGCCGGGGTGCGGCCCTCGTTAGCTAAACCAGCGCCGTTTTGCCGGAAACGGGCGCCCGTTCGTCGCAGCAGGAGCTTATGACCACCAAACAGCGTTGCCCCAAATGCAATGAATTGAACGAGATGAACGCCACCGTTTGCGTTCATTGTCGGGCGCCGCTGACCCAAGTGTGTCCTCTCTGCGGTGCCAAGCGCCCGTGGTATGTGGAACATTGCCCTTATTGTCAGGAATCCGTCCCCGACGTGGGCCTTTTTGCCGATCTCTTCCGCGATGAGCCTCGGCGCCGTCTCCAGGGGCGTTATATGCTCCAAGAGACCCTGGCCAGAGGGCGGGTCACCGCCGTCTATCGCGCTAGCGACGCCGACAGCGAAAAGGTTTTTGCCATCAAAGAGCTTTCTACCGTGGCCCTCTTTCGCGCCGACGAACGCCGAGAGGCCGAGGCTGCGCTGCGACGTCTCTTGAGTCGGTGGGCCGCTGTCTCTCATCCTTCGTTGGCGCGGCTGGTCGAATGGTTCCCTTCCGGCGAGAGCTTTTACGTGGTGTTCGAGTTCGTCCACGGCTGGACGCTGGCCCAGATCATCCGTGGGCGGGCCCGCGTGACCCCGGAATTGGCCCGCAATTGGGGGGCTCAACTGTGCGCTCTGCTGGTCACCCTTCATCGCCAAGAACCGCCTTTATATGTTCCCTTCCTCAGCCCCGATCATGTCATCGTGCAGAGGGATGGCCGGGTTAAGCTGATCGGCCTTGGGTTGAGCCATCTTTTCCGGCCCAATGCCCCCCAACCTTTCGGCAGTGTGCGCGGCTATGCCGCTCCCGAGCTGCGCAGCGGTTTCCCCGATGCGCGCTCCGATCTCTTTGCCTTGGGCCGCCTGCTCTATGCGCTGCTGATCGACGCGCCCTTGGGGCATGGAAGGCCACAAGCCTTGCCCTTGCGCAAAGCGGCGCCCGGCATCTCGCCCGAGTTTGTGCGCGCCATCGCGCGAGCTGCGCATCGCGATCCTGCGCGCCGATTCGCGTCGGCGAAAGAGATGTTCGAGCGCTTGTGGGACGAAGAGGCCTATGGCCCCCTGGAGCTCATCGAGGGCTGGCAGGAGGAGCTTCTTTTTGTGCCGACGCAACCGTCTGTCGAAGCGCTTCCCAGGCCGAGCTCCTTGCCGCGGGGAATGCCTCGAGAGGTTATGGAGACCATGGCCGAGGCCGGGTTCGTCCGCGACCCGCGTTTTGGCCCCCGCGCGGAGGCTGTGCCGTCGCAGGCGCCCGACCTTTCCGTTCCGCAGGCAGAGCCGGCGCTTTCCGTGTATCCTCGGCATCTACACCTTCTCGACTTGCGCCCCGACGAGGTCAAGCGCGTGCCGTTGACGGTGCGCAATCGCGGGAAGGGCGAACTGATAGGGCGCGTCAACAGCCATGTGGAATGGCTCAGCGCGCCGCGAAAAGTCATGCGCGTGCCGCCCCAAAAACAAGCGCGGGTTATTCTCTCGCTACAAGCTTCGCAGGTGCCCACAGGTCGCGCCGTTGAACCGCAGGCGATCTCGGTGGACACCAACGCCGGGCGCCAATGGGTGGCTGTCACGGCGGAGGTGATCGCCGTGCCCACACTGCTCGTCGAGCAGGCGGAGATCGACTTTGGACGGATCGCCCACGACGTGCCCCAAATTGCCTACCTGAAGGTGCGTAACGCGGGTCGCCAGCCCCTCACGGGGCAGGTCGAGGCTCGCGTGCCATGGTTGCGTGTCCAGAGTGGCCGCTTTCGTCTTGGCGGAGGGCAGGACGCGGAGATACGCATCGAGCTGTTGCCCGATCGCTTGCCCGATGGCGCCCAGCAGGTGGGCGATGCACTGATCGTCGACAGCGACGGGGGCCAAACCCTCGTCGCCGCGTGCGCCTGGCGGCCGCGGCCCAAACTCGAGCTGGATGTCCGGCGTATAGATATGGGTGCCGTGGCCGCAGGCCAGGTGGCCGAACGCTCCATCTCTCTACGCAACACGGGCGATGGCCCTTCGGAGGGCACGGCGCGCAGCCTCTTGCCCTGGCTCCAGGTGTCTCCACAGACCTTTCACCTTGAGCCCGGCGAGCTCCTGTCGCTCGCCCTCCGGGTGGATTGCACCGGCCTGGCCGATGGCCCCCTTGATGTTCCCCAGGCGCTCCGCATCCAGACCGATGACAGCAGCGAGACGCTTTCTCTGCATGTAGAGGTTCAAGCGCCGCGTCTGGTGCTAGAGACGGAACACCTTGATTTCGGTGCCGTGCCCTTGGGCGAGATTGTCGATCGCCCCTTGATTATGCGCAACGAGGGCTCGATGCCGTTGGTGGTTTCGCTGCAACCCCTTGTAGATTGGCTGATCCCCGCCCAAAGCGACGTGACGATCGCCCCCGGACAGCGAGTCGGCGTCCCAGTCCAGCTTCGCGCTGGCACATTCAACGGCGGCCAACATCTGGAAGAAGCCGCGGCCTTGCGGTTGGTGGCTGGTTCCACCTTGAAGCAGATAGCCGCCAGTCTCACCGTGTTGCAGCCGTCGCTTCATGTTGAACCGGAAGCCGTCGACTTTGGCTATGTCGAGCTTGTCCATCCGGAGATGCGTACCCTGACGATCCATAACGCCGGCACCGGTATGTTGGCTTGGAATATCCAGACCGATGCCATCTGGATTGAGGTGAGCCCACAGGCGGGCGTGTGCGTAGCTGGCCAATCGCAGGAGGTCACCCTCACCGCTTATGGCTTGGCCATCGACTCCCCTAGCGGGTCGGCTCGGGGGACGCTCATCATCAACAGCGATGGCGGTCGGGCCAAGATACCCCTGAACATCGCCCTAGCAGCGCCTCTGATCGCCACGGATACCACCTTGTTGGACCTTGGCACCAGCGTCAATCTGGCAAGCGTCGGGCGCTCTTTTCGCATCTTTAACCACGGCTTGGGGCAGCTGCGGGGGGCGCTCGTCGCCGATCAGACCTGGATCGCTCTGGACCGCGCCTCTTTTGTCTGCGCCACGGGGCGCTCCGTCGAGGTGCATGTGAGCCTCGATACGGAGGAGCTTGCCCCCTTGGCCCATGCGGGCGAATCGTTCCGCGTCGAGGGCGTGGTGCGTATCGAGAGCAACAGCAGCGACGAAGCGATGAGCGAGGTGCATATTGTGGCCGAGGTCCGTCTTGAGCCGCGCGTTGAGGCCCCTGAGCAGATAGAGCTGATAGCCGAGGCTCCCGGCGGCCCGTTTAGCGGGCGCCTGGTGCTCAAGAACACCGGCTTGGCCCCGGCTCATGTCGAACTGCGCCCCGCAAACTCGCAAATGCTCCTCTCCCGGACTATACTGGATATCAAGCCGGGCAAAAGCGTCCGGGTGCGCGTTCAATACGAGGGTCTTCCGACAACCGAGGGCGATCTATCCATCGAACGGCTTTTGGGCGGCGAATCGCTGCGCATCCCTGTGTGCCTTGTAGCGCCAAGGGACGAATGAACGCTCATGCGCGGCGCATTTATATGGCCGCTCTAACCAAGAAGGCGATCTGTTCCGCAAGAGGGAGGTTCGCATGAAGCTGCTCCTGGCCATTGTACGCGATGACTTTGCAGCCGACGTCACTTTTGCGCTGAACAATCAGGGGTTCAGCGTCACGCGCATTAGTTCGACCGGGGGCTTTTGGCGGCGCGGCAACGTAACCCTCCTGATCGGCGTGGAGGACCGCCGGACGGATGAAGCGCTCAGGGTGATCAACGAACACGCCGGGCCCGCTGCCGAGCTCGGTTCGGCGCCCAAGAGCCATCCACCCAGCAGGGCGACCATTTTTGTGCTCGACGTCGACGCCGTCGAGCGCTATTGAAAGGGCGATTGCCAGTTGCCGGCTTCGTCAAAGGGGAGCGGCAATGCCTCGCTTATGATCTCCAGATCGTCCCGTTGCGCTGCTTCTCGCGCCAATGCTTCAGATACCAGGAGATGGCGTAGATGCAGCGTGTCACGGATGCAGACCACGCGCAACGCCTCCAACGGCGTCGCTCTTTCGCGGAAGGCTGCTGCTTCCAGCGCATCGCGATCGGTGTCGAACACCAGTGGCAGTTTGCCGCGCTCCAAGTTCCCCGAGGTCATAATATTTGCGCGGGTGATGGCCCAATCGATCTTGTCCGCCAATCGCCGCGTGGTCATGTCGGCCAGGCCCACCCCCAAGCCGTTGCCATGGCTGGCCTCGGTGAGATCGATGACCACCAAGGTGCGAATCTGCGGCGCCTCCGGCCATTCCGGTTCGCCGATGATCCGCCGCCGCCCGATGATGTAGCAATCCATACCCGTGCCGCTGATCTCCTTGCCCATGCGCTCCACTAGAGCGATATCGATATCGTGAAAGGGGATCTTGGGCGATAGTTCCTTGGCCCGCGCCAAGAGGGCGGGCTCTCGATCGAGGATTTCTTGGGGCGCCAGGCCCACCAACTCTGCTACCCCACCGAAGGCGTTCTCGATGATGGCCAAACCGGCCAACACTCGGGCGCGTTCGAACACGACCCGTGCCACTTTGGGAATGTATTCGCGTAATCCATAGTTGCCGTATTGATGCACTGCCTCGGCCTGGGCGTGCTTGCCCAGGCCGATGACGGCCATTTTGGCCAATCCGCTCTCGATGGGGGCATCAAAGTTGGTATGTTTCTTGACGCGATTGACGAGGATGATGCCGTCTGCTGCGGCGGCATAGGCGTCCACATACACCGGCAGGCCCTCCTCGGTTTCGCCGAGCCGCACTACCTCCATGCTGGAGCGAATAGGCACTCCCATCGTCTCCTCGTCAACGCCCAGGCCGGCTAAGAGCTCTCGTTGGCCTTCAGCCGTGCCTCCACCGTGGCTGCCCATCGCCGGGAAGATAAAAGGGCGCCCACCCCGTCGGCGCACGGCGGCCGCGACGGCGCGCAGAATATGGGGCAGCGAAGCAATACCGCGACTTCCGGCGGTAATGGCGATCTCGTCGCCAGTGCGGATCCGTTGCCATGCTGGGGTCTTGGCTAACTCCCGTTGCACGGCTTCGTCTATGTCCTCGATGTTCGGCTGATCCCAGCGCTGTCGCAACAAATACATGCGCAGCCCATCGAGAGAGCGCCTCGTTTCAATCTCGCCTTTCGCCGACATGACCATCCTTTCGACCCGAATGTTCACACCACTTTGATCTTACCCTGACGGTTTCAACCCATCGTTTAATACACGTAGCGTATCGTTTCGAATTGGCCGCGAATCGGATCCCCCAGCCTTTCCATGTGCCCGGCCAGCTCCTCCAGGAGCTGGGCCTTAACCTTCGCCAACGCGGGATCGTTAATACGGTTGTGTAGTTCATAGGGATCGGTTGCCAAGTCGTACAGCTCGCCGCGATCGGTGACATTGTAGACCAGCTTGTAACGCTCGGTGCGCACAAAGCGGAAGGGCGCGGGCAAAATGTGTCCGTAAAAGGCGCCATAGAGGCTATCCCGCGCCGGACCGCCGGCCTTGCCCAAGACCTGCGGCAAGATGCTTTCGCTGTCGGGCACCTCGGGCGGCTGCAGCCCGGCGATTTCCAGGATCATGGGGTAAAGATCGTGCAGATAAACAAGCCCATCGTGGGCGGCGCCCGGCGTTTGAGTGTCAGGGTGGGCGACGACCATCGGCACGCGCCAGCTTTCCTCATAGGCGAATGGCCCCTTTTCGATGAGGCCGTGGGCGCCCATCTGGTCGCCGTGATCGGTGGTGTAAATGACCACCGTGTCCTCGATCAAACCGAGGTCGCCCAACGCCTGGAGGATGCGCCCGGTCAGGTCATCGAG
>JACIWY010000232.1:5213-6202 GCA_014360745.1 Chloroflexota bacterium | reverse complement strand
TCAAGGAACACTTTCATCCTCGCGAGGTGCGACGCATGGATCCCTTTGTCCAATACGCGATCGACGCCACTCGCGAGGCGCTGGCCGATGCCAAACTAGAGCCCCACGATAGCTGTCGCGAGCGCGTCGCCGTGATCATCGGCTCCGGGATCGGCGGAATGACCACGGTTACCGAACAAACGCTGGTGCTCCACGAACGCGGCCCAAACCGGATAAGCCCCACATTGATACCGATGATCTTGCCCGAGACGGCATCTAGCATGGTGGCCATCGAATTCGGCCTCAAGGGGCCTAACATGGCGGTGACTTCTGCCTGCGCTACCGGAGCCAATGCCATCGGAGAGGCGGCAGAGATGATCCGCCGGGGCGTGGCCGATGTGGCGGTGTGCGGCGGTGCAGAGGTCGGGGTTATCCCCATTGCCGTGGCCGGTTTCGCCGCCATGCGCGCCCTCTCGGAGCGCAACGACGAGCCGGAGCGCGCCTCTCGGCCCTTCGACAAGGATCGCGACGGTTTTGTCATCGGCGAAGGCGCCGGCATCCTCATTCTAGAGTCCTTGGAGCATGCCCTAGAGCGCGGTGCGCACATCTATGGCGAACTGGTGGGCTATGGCAGCAATGACGACGCTTTTCATATCACCGCGCCCGACGAGGCCGGCGCCGGCGCCACCGCTTGTATGCGCTTGGCGCTAGACTCGGCCGGCCTGAGCCCCAGCGAGGTCGATTACATCAACGCCCACGGCACCAGCACCCCGTTGAACGACATCACCGAGACGCGCGCCATTAAGGCGGCTTTCGGCCAGAGCGCCTACCAGG
The DNA here is from genome assembly GCA_014360745.1 of Chloroflexota bacterium. Classification (GTDB taxonomy): domain Bacteria; phylum Chloroflexota; class Anaerolineae; order UBA1429; family UBA1429; genus JACIWY01. Next base: position 5,389 of record JACIWY010000232.1, on the reverse strand, counting down.
TGGCCATCAGCTCTACCAAATCGGTGACCGGACACATGTTGGGCGCCGCTGGCGCGTTCGAGGCCATCGTCTGCCTAAAAGCCATAGAAACCGGCATCGTGCCGCCGACGATGAACTTGGACGAGCCCGATCCAGAGTGTGACCTCGATTACACGCCCAAAGTCGCACGCTCTATG
>JACIWY010000232.1:0-5203 GCA_014360745.1 Chloroflexota bacterium | reverse complement strand
CTTGTCCAATTCTTTTGGCTTTGGCGGCCACAACGCCTGCCTTATTTTCCGCAAAATGACGGAGGAGGTCTAAACTGGCGCGACGAGCAGAAATCATCGGTTGGGGCATGTGCGTCCCTCAGCGCTGCCTGACCAACGACGATCTGGCGCAGATAGTAGACACCTCCGACGAATGGATCCGTAGTCGCACCGGGATCGAGACGCGCTATGTGTGTAGCGACGGCGAGACCACGGCACAGCTCTCTATCGCAGCCGCTCGCGCCGCGTTGCAGATGGCCGATGCCAACCCGCGCGACATCGATCTGATCCTGGTGGGCACCACTACGCCAGATCATCTCATGCCCTCTACGGCTTGCCAGGTGCAAGATGCCTTGGGCGCGACGCGGGCCGGCGCCCTGGATGTGAACGCCGGTTGTTCCGGCTTTGTCTATGCCTTGGCCATGGGGCATCAGGCCATCGCCTCGGGAGAGCATAACCTGGTGCTGGTCATCGGCGCCGACACGTTGAGCCGCACCATCAACTGGCAGGATCGTAGTATTTGTGTCCTCTTTGGCGACGGGGCCGGCGCTGTGCTGCTGCGGGCCACCGAGGGCCCTGCGGGGGTGCTGGCCACCCTGCTGGGATCCGACGGTTCGGGGGCCGATCTGCTCATGATCCCCGCCGGCGGTAGCGCCATGCCCGCGACGGCACAAACGGTGGAACAGGGGCTCCACTATTTGCAGATGAACGGCCGCGAGGTGTTCCGTTTCGCCACCACCATCATACCTCGCGCCGTTCATCAGGTCGCGGCCAAGGCCGGCCTCCCGATAAGCGAGATCGATTGGGTGATCCCTCATCAGGCCAACCTGCGCATCATCGATGCCGCGGCCAAACGGCTCAAGTTGCCGGAGGAACACTTTATTATCAACCTGCAACGCTACGGCAACACTTCGGCGGCCTCGGTGCCCATCGCCTTGTGCGAGGCCATTGCGGAAGGCAAGATCCGCCCCGGCCAAAACATCGTCTTGGTGGGTTTCGGCGCGGGGCTGACCTGGGCAGCGGTGGCGCTCAAGTGGGGCATCGAGCCGGAAGAAGCAATCTCGCCGAGATGGCGTCGCTGGTGGCGATCGCTCATCTATCGTTGGGCACGCCTGCGCACCGACCTGCGCCATTTGGGGCGTCAGGTCACGGTGTTGCTCATCCGCCTGACGGAGCGCCGCGTCAACGGGAAAAAGGGTTAGCTGCCGGGGCTATATCCTCCCGTATGACCGCGAGGGCGGGGTTGTTCCGGCTCGCGTGAACGGGGGAGCGGGATGTATTCCACCGACGGGCGTCGCTGCGCCGTCTGGGGATACAAGGCCATGATGCGATAGATTTCTTCCGGCATCTCGGTGCTGACGGGCAACCCCAGTTCACGCGCCTCGTCGACGGTGATGGGGTAATCGTGCGTCCAGACGCCACTGGATAGGGTGGCCGCGATCCGCTCGGCTTGCTGAGCATCCATTTTGTCGCTCAACAGCTTGGCCACCGTCGTTTTGACCTGCCGGATAGCCTTTTCGGCGATGTCGGCCATGATGATCGTGTTATCATCTATTTCCTCAATGGGCTTTTGGGCGAGCACTTTGAGGATCGAGGCGGCCGGATGTTGGCCGAGTTGTGGATCTACCGGGCCCAAGACGGCGTTTTCGCTCATCACGATCTCATCGGCGGCCAAGGCGATCAACGTGCCGCCGGACATGGCATAATGGGGGACAAATACCGTAACCTTGGCCGGATGTTTCTGCAAAGCGTAGGCAATTTGCTCCGCCGCCAACACCAGGCCCCCAGGGGTATGCAGGATAAGATCGATAGGCACATCCTTGTCCGTCATCTGCACGGCCCGCAGGACGGCCTCCGAATCTTCGATATTGATATACCGCACCAGCGGAAAACCTAGCAGGCTCAACGTTTCCTGACGATGAATGAGCGCGATAACCCGGCTCTTCCGCAGCCGCTCCAACCGTCCGAGCAGCCGTAAACGCTCCGCGTCCAGCATTTTTTGTCGAATAGCCGGTTGTAGAGAAGCAATGATGAAAAAGATCCAGAGCAATGAGAAAAAGTCCATGCCGATCCTCCTTCTCGGGCCAAGTTACCAGGGGAAATATTCATCCACATATATACGGCGCACGTAGCGCTTGCGCACAAACGGCCGCGCCAGCACCAGCCCGGCCACAAAGCCACCTACATGCGCCCACCAGGCCACGCCGCCGAACGCCTGCGCACCGGTGACCACCGTCAGGACGCCGTTGAGCAACTGAGATAAAAACCAAAAGCCAAGATAATATACTGCCGGAATTTCGACAAACCAAGGCCAAAAAAAGAAGGTCGGCACCAGGGTAATCACTCGCGCCGTAGGGAAAAAGAGTAGATAGGCCGCCAACACGCCGCTGATGGCCCCACTGGCCCCAATAGTGGGGACAGACGATCTGGGGTTAAAGGCGACATGCACGACGGCCGCCGCGAGGCCGCACAACAAGTAGAACAGCAAATAGCGCCCGCTTCCCATGCGGTCCTCCACATTGTCCCCAAAGATGTAGAGAGCCAGCATGTTGCTGAACAAATGCGCCCATCCTCCATGAAGGAACATGGAGGTAAACAGAGTGACGAGGTCGTGAACGCCGAAGCGGGCGAGCAAACGCGCCGGTACGACGCCGAGCATGATGATCCAAGATTCGGCCCAGCGCCCTAAAGAGAGAAGCACAAAGAAAGCAAAAACGTTCGCGGCGATCAGCAACCAGTTAACGATCGGAAAAGATCGTGATCGAACCGTGTCCTGCAAAGGTAGCATGGTATCTCCGTCCTATGTTCGTTATGTCGCTGAATCGCGCGGCTTTCCCTGGATCAACATCGTCCATTCCCCCTGTTGAACCGTCTCGTTGCGCTGATTTAGCACGGCCACGTCGAACACGACGATCCCTCCTCTCAGGCTGGGCATGGGGCGCGTCTTGCTCACTTTACCACGCAGATGGATGGTATCTCCGAATAAAATAGGTTTTTTGAATTTCCAAGTCAAGCCCATAAAGGCCTGCGCCGTGCCCTCGATAAAGCCGGCTCGGGCCGCCAAGCCGGACGCGATGGATAGCCCCAACAACCCGTGAGCGATACGCTGACCATAGGGTGTGTTCTTGGCAAATTCGGCGTCGGTGTGCAGTTGGTTGTAATCGCCCGATAGGGCGGCGAATTGAACTACGTCGGCCTCGGTGACGGTGCGGGCCGGCGTCTCGATCTCGTGGCCCTCGACGAATTCCTCAAAGTAAAGCCCTCTTGCCCGTTCTTTGTCCATTTAATAGAGCGACCTCCTTCGAAAATAGCAATGAATAAGACCCGGATAAACGCAGATTAGAGGGGTTATTGGCTTCTGTATGAACAGAAAATCCGTGCCCCAATAACAGTCGCCGCAGGGCGACTTGGCAATGGTGGTTGCAGTTTCAACTGCCCATCATTAGCCTCACGCAGAACCTCGTGCCCGTCACCTAAACTGCCAAAGGGTAATGCCCATGTGCCATCACCGTCTCGATCATGGCCCGATAGTTCTCCTCCGGCCAGAGCATCCCTTGGTCGGGGGCAAGCACATAGCCTCCACCGGGCCCCAAGATGCTCATCACCCGCAACGTCTCGCGGCGAACCTCTTCGGGCGTGCCGATCACCAACAGGTGAGAGTCAATCCCCCCTTCCAGAGCCATGCCGCCGGCCATGGCCTCAGCTTTGACCCGCGCCAGGTCGTTGGCCCGCGCCTGCACCGGGTTGAGTATGCTCACACCAATCCCCGCCAGATCGCTCGCAATGTCCTGCACACAGCCACAGGAATGGAAACGCACGAACTTGCCCGCATCCAACACGCGCCGAAAGCAGCGCTCGTATTCGGGCAAAAAGAACTCGCGGAACGTCTGCGGAGAGATCATCAACGCCTTCTGGCTGCCCAAATCCTCCGAGAAGCTGATGGCATCCACGCCCAATTCCAAATAGCGATCAAAGACCTGGATGTTATAATCGGTGATGCGCTGCAACAGCTCGTGCATCTCTGCCGGATGGGTGTAAAAGGCCATCATAAAAGCTTCCATGCCCATCAACGCCCAGGCCCGCTCAAAGAGCAAATACATCAGCGCGCCGGTAATGAACAACCGTTCGCGATCGGGGCGGGCCAGCGTAGCTCGCATCTCTTCGCCGATCGTCAGCGCCGACGGATCGGGGAACCGATAATCCTCGAGGCGCGTCAGATCGGGCAGGGGATTCACTTTGGGGAAGGGCACGAACTCCTCCAAGGTAATGCGCCAGCCCACGCCCCAATGGTCGGTCCAGTTGGCCTTTTGAAAATTGCCCTCAAAACGCACCTGAACCTGAAAATTCTCCCCCGGGTAAGGAATGTAGGCCGGATCGTCATAGGTGATGGCGCGGATAAAATTCTCCTTGGGTTCCATCACCTGCAGCCCTTGCCTGGCAAGAAAAGGCATCTTTTTCATCCTTCGTGGTGCCCTGCAAGACGTGGGAACTCGAAAATACCGCGTATCCCGCTTCGTCGAGAGCGCTCAGAAAAGGTATAATGGGCTCTATGGTAAATGAATTCGAGGTTTGGTCAAGCCCCAGCTCGCGCCCCAATGGGCAGCGTGCCTGGAGGGGGGTATACGGCGCGTTCATCGCTTTGGGCGTGTTGGCGCTGGCGCCGCTCGCCCTGCGTTGGTGGACGGACCATCGTTATTCGCGCTTGATCTATCCCCTCGATCAGGTGCCTCCGCGTCGGGTGGCGATCGTTTTCGGGGCGGGGGTCTGGCCCGATGGCCGGTTAAGCGATGTGCTGGCCGACCGCGTCGACACGGCGATAGCGCTTTACCAAGCCGGCAAAGCCCAAAAACTGCTCATGACCGGCGACAATCGTTTTATCAACTATAACGAACCGGGCCATATGCGCGCCTATGCGCTGGCCAGGGGCGTGCCCGACGAGGACATAGTGCTAGATTACGCCGGGCGGCGCACCTACGACAGTTGCTATCGTGCTCGATATATTTTTGAAGTCACCGATGCCATCCTGGTGACCCAGGCCTATCATCTGGATCGGGCCCTCTTTTTGGCCCACTCTTTGGGCATCGACGCGGTCGGCGTGGCTGCCGATCGCCGGCCCTACCTGCACATTCGGCGCTATTGGTGGCGCGAGTTGGTGGCCACGGCCGTGGCACAGTGGGAGGTCAAG
>JACIWY010000231.1 GCA_014360745.1 Chloroflexota bacterium | reverse complement strand
TCCCTTGCCCGAAGGGCGTTGGCGCTGGCTGGGCACGCGCACGCTAATGTTCGAGCCAACGACTCGCTTCCCCATGGCCACCGAATACACCGCCGTCGTGCCGGCGGGCACCCGATCGGAGACAGGCGGCACCCTGGCCGAGGAGGTGCGCTGGCAATTCCGCACCCCTCCGCCCCAGGTTCAGGCTTCTTACCCGACGGGCGGGCCCCATGTGCGCGAACCGCTCCTTTTCGTCGCCTTTGACCAGCGCATCGACCCCGATGCCGTGTTGAGCACCGTCACGGTGCGCGCAGCGGGCAAAACCTATGCCCTCCGCCTGGCCGAGGCCGCCGAGGTGGAGCGCGATGAGACGGTGCGACGCATGGCTGAGAGCGCCGGCGAGAGCCGCTGGCTGGCCTTTCGCGCGATCGAGCCCTTCCCGGCCAACACCACCATCACCATCGACGTAGGGCCGGGCACGCCCTCGGCCGAAGGGCCACGCAAGACGGAAAAGGCTCAGAGCTTCTCCTTTTTCACCTATGGCCCTTTGGCCGTCGTGGAAAGCCGGTGCGGCTGGCGCGACGAGTGCCCGCCGTTATCCCCTTGGTACATTCGCTTTTCCAACCCTCTGGACGCCGAGGCCTTCCGCGATGAGCTGGTGCAGATCACCCCGGAGTTGCCCGGCGCCGAGTTCTCCGTCTCCGGCGACCAGCTGCAGATCCGTGGGAACTCCAAAGGCCGCACCACCTATCGGCTAGCGCTCAAGGCCGACCTGGCCGACATCTTTGGCCAATCGCTGGGCCAGGACGCCGTGGTCACTTTTAAGGTGGGCTCGGCGGAGCCGCTCTTTTATGCCCCTCGCGACCTCTTTACCGTGCTCGATCCAGCAGGCGGGGCGACCTTTTCCGTGTACACCATCAACTATAGCGCCCTGCGGGTGCAGGCTTATGCCGTAACGCCGGAGGATTGGCCGGCCTATTTGCGATACTTGCGCAACTATCGGCGCCAGGATACGGCGACGCCGCCCGGCCGCCGCACGTTGGACACCAAGCTGACCATCCGTGGCGAACAGGATGCCTTAACACAGACGGCCATCGACCTCAAACCGGCCCTGCGCGATGGGGCGCAACATCTGATCCTGATTGTCGAGCCGGAATCCGGCTTGTTAGACCGTCTGCGTCGACGCGAGGAACCGACGTTGCACACCTGGGTGCAAACCAGTTCCATCGCCCTGGATGCCGCCGTGGACGCCGACGAACTGCTGGCCTGGGCCAATGCCCTGCCCGACGGGTCGTCGCTTTCGGGAGTGGAGCTGACGCTGTATCCGGGCGAAAGCCGAGCCACCACAGGCGCTCAGGGCATGGCCACACTCCCCTTGCCCGAAAAGGGCGCGGGCGGGCCTGACGCCTACCTGGTCGCCCGCCGGGGCAGCGAGACGGCCATCCTGCCCGCCACGACCTACGGGGCGGAGAACGTATGGCGCAAACGCTCGTTGGACGACGAATATCGTTGGTACGTTATCGACGATCGGGGCATCTATCGCCCTGGCGAGACGGTATCGATCAAAGGCTGGGTGCGTTTGGCCAAGCTCGGCGAAGCGCGCGACGAACTGGCCTTGCCCCAAGGCGCTTCCAGCGTGCGCATGACCGTCATCGACGCGCGAGGCAACGAGGTGCTGGGCAACGATCTGGCCGTGAGCCCCACTGGCGGCTTCCATGCCACCTTTGTCGTGCCCGATAACGTGAATCTGGGCTATACCCAGGTGCGCTTCCATCTCTTGGGTGGGCCGGAGGCGTCCCATCGAGATCATTATCATGCCATCCAGGTCCAAGAGTTCCGCCGCCCCGAATTTGAGGTCACGGCCAGCTCCGGCCCGGGGCCATATTTCGTGGGCGAGCGGGCAGTGGTCAGCGTCGAGGCCAAATACTATGCCGGCGGGGCGCTGCCCGGCGCCGACGTCGAGTGGAACGTCAGTGCCTCGCCGACGAATTACCACCCGCCCAAATGGGAGGACTTTGATTTCGGCTTCTGGGAGCCCTGGTGGTCGATGCGCTGGTTCTGGCCGCCCACCAGAAAGGAAGTGGAAGCCAAGACCTACTCGGGCACGACCGACGCAGAGGGCGTGCACCGGTTGGCCATCGAGATCGAGCGGGCCGAGCCGCCGCGCCCCACCAGCGTCGAGGCTCAGGTTACGGTGATGGACGTCAACCGCCAGGCGTGGAGTTCGCAGACGACCTTGCTGGTGCATCCGGCGGATCGTTATGTGGGCCTGCGCAGCGAGCGCGTCTTTGTACAACAAGGCCAGCCGCTCGAAATCGAGGCCATCGTCACCGATTTGGACGGGAACGCCATCGAAGGGGTCACGGTGGAAATGCGCGCCGTGCGCCTTCATTGGGCCTGGGTGCGCGGCGCTTGGCAGGAACAAGAGCGAGATGAACAAACCTGCGAGCTTGTCTCCGCCGGAGAGCCTAAGCGTTGTGCCTTCTCCACGCCGGAGGGAGGTACCTATCGGATCACCGCCACGGTGCGAGATGCCCAGGGGCGCCGCAACATGACTCAGATCACCCGCTGGGTGAGCGGGGGCGCGCGGCCTCCGGCCGATCGCATCGAACAGGAAGAGGCCACGCTCATCCCCGACCGGCGCGAGTATCAACCCGGCGACACGGCTGAGATCTTGGTGCAGGCCCCCTTTGCCCCCGCGGAGGGCTTGCTCACCGTCCGCCGACGCGGCCTCGTGAGCACGGAACGTTTCCGCAGCGAGGATGGCAGCTATACCTTAAGGGTGCCCATCGAAGAGGAGGATATCCCCAACGTCTTTGTCCAAGTGGACCTGGTGGGCGCGGCGCCGCGCCGGAACGCTCAGGGAGAGATCGACGAAGAACTGCCCCAACGCCCGGCCTATGCCAGCGGCAACTTGGATTTGTCGGTGCCGCCGTACCGCCGGACGCTGAAAGTGACGGCCGAGCCCCAGGCACGCGAATTGGAGCCGGGCGGCAAGACGGCCATCGACATCACCGTCCACGACGCCGCCGGCCGCGCCGTAGCCGGCGCCGAGGTGGCGGTGATCGTCGTCGATGAGGCCATCCTGGCCCTGACCGGCTATGAACTGGCCGATCCCATCGCGGCCTTTTACCCGCATCGCTCGCCGCTGGTGAACGACCATTATCTGCGCAGTTTTGTGCGGCTCGCCGACCCACGACAATTATCCGCCGCGGCGGGCGCCCAGGTGGTGGAGACCGTCGTCGTCGAAAAAGCGGTCGAGGCCGAGGCGAGGGGAAACGTATTGCGCATGGCGATGCCCGCCCCCATGGCGGCTATGCCGGAACAACCGCGCGGCCCTGCAGCGGAGCCGATCCGCGTGCGCAGCGATTTCAACCCCTTGGCTCTCTTTAGCCCCACGGTCACCACCGATGCCGATGGCACCGCGACGGTCCCCGTGACCCTGCCCGATAACCTGACCCGCTATCGCGTGATGGCCGTGGCCGTGGCCGAGGCGCAGCAGTTTGGCCGAGATGAGTCGACGCTGACGGCACGCCTGCCGCTCATGGTGCGGCCCTCTCCGCCACGTTTTTTGAATTTTGGCGACGAATTCGAGCTGCCCATCGTCTTGCAAAACCAGACCGACGATGACCTCGTGACGGACGTCGCCTTGCGCGCAAGCAACCTGGCCCTGGCGAATGGCAGCGTCGCCGGCCAGCGGCTAACCGTCCCGGCGCGAAACCGGGTGGAAGTGCGCTTCCAGGCGCGCACCGAGAGCGCGGGCACCGTGCGCGCCCAAGTAGCGGCAGCTGCGCAATCTTGGGCCGATGCCGCCCAGTTCGATCTGCCGGTCTACACCCCCGCCACCACCGAGGCCTTTGCCGTGTACGGCGCGGTAGACGGCAGCGGGGCCGACGCCGTCATCGCCCAGCCACTGCTGGCGCCCACCGACGTGTACACCCAATTCGGCGGGCTGGAAATCCAGACCTCCTCCACGGCGTTACAAGCGCTGACGGACGCCATGATCTATTTGGTATCCTACCCCTACGAGTGCTCGGAGCAGCTCGCCTCGCGCATCCTGGCCGTGGCCGCGCTGCGCGACGTATTGGGCGCGTTCGAGGCCGAGGGCCTGCCCAGCGCCGACGAGATCGAGCGCGCAGTGACCCGCGACATCGACGCGTTGCGCGGGATGCAGAACAGCGACGGCGGCTTCCCTATCTGGCGACGCGGCAAACCGTCATGGCCCTTCCACACCATCCACGTGGCCCATGCCCTGGCGCGGGCGCGCCAAAAAGGGTACGCCGTGCCGCAAGAGATGACCGACCGTGCGCTGGCCTTTTTGCGCAACATCGAGTCGCACTATCCGAGTACTTATAGCAAACAAGTGCGCGACACCTTGACCGCCTATAGCCTCTATGTGCGCCGGATGCTTGGCGACCATGACCCGGCCCGTGGGCGCAAATTGGTGAACGACAACGGCGCCGAAGGCCTTTCCTTCGAGGCGCTGGGTTGGTTGCTGACTGTCTTAGAGGGTGACCCCGCTTCGAGCCAGGAATTGGCCCAGATTAAACGTCACCTGGCTAACCGTGTGACAGAGACCGCCGGCATGGCCAACTTTGTAACCTCTTATCGCGAGGAGGAGGGCTACCTGCTGTTGGCCTCCAACCGACGGGCCGACGGCGTCATCCTGGAGGGGCTGATCCGGGTGGAACCCCCCAGCGACCTGATCCCCAAAGTGGTGCGCGGCCTGTTGGCCCATCGCAAGAGCGGACGTTGGTCCAACACTCAAGAGAACGTGTTCATCCTGTTGGCCTTGGACGCCTATTTCCAAAAGTTTGAGGCGCAGACGCCGGAATTCGTCGCCCGGGCCTGGCTCGGCGAGCGGTATGTGGGCGAGTTTCAATTCGTCGGGCGCACCACCGACTATCAGACGGTGACGGTGCCCATGGCCTACGTGGCCGGGCTGGAGGGCCGGCAGAATCTGGTCCTGAGCAAAGAGGGGCCGGGGCGCCTCTATTATCGCCTGGGCCTGCGTTACGCGCCCACCAACCTGGAGCTGGCGCCCTTGGACGAGGGTTTTGTCGTCGAGCGCAGCTATGAGGCGGTGGACGACCCATCCGACGTGTGGCAGGATGAGCAAGGCATCTGGCACGTGCGCGCCGGCGCGCGGGTGCGGGTGCGGGTGCGCATGGTGGCGCCTTCGCGGCGCTATCATGTGGCCCTGGCCGATCCGCTGCCGGCGGGCCTGGAGATCATCAACCCCGACCTGGCGGTGAGCGGCGACCTCCCGCCCGATCCGGCGGCGATCAATGTGCGCTATTGGTGGTGGCGCTGGACTTGGTACGAGCACCAGAACCTGCGCGACCAACGCGCCGAAGCGTTCGCCTCTTTGCTCTGGGAGGGGATTCACACGTATAGCTATGTGGCCCGCGCCACGACGCCGGGCAAATTCGTCGTCCCGCCGGCCAAAGCGGAGGAGATGTACTCGCCAGAGGTCTTTGGGCGCAGCGGCACCGATCGCTTGATCGTTGAATAGATGTGATATTGGACATCCTCCCGCCGCTGCACTACACTCCTTGCTGTCAATGGCCGCGATTTCAATCGCCGGGCCAAGCAGTGTCCTACGCTGAATCTCAAAGGGGGAACCGATGGACATTCCGATGTTTAACATTACCAAAGACGACCTTTCCGAATTCGCCGGCAAGGGTCCAGCTTTTGTGACCTTCGGCGAGGTGATGGTGCGTGACACCCCGGCCGACAGCGAACGCCTAGAGCGTACCCGCCTGGTGCACCTGTCCATGGCCGGCAGCGAGTACACCCTGGCCATGACCCTCAGTCGTTTCGGCATCCCGGCCGCCTTTATCACCCGCGTGCCCGACAACCCCTACGGCTGGCAGGTGCGCGACATCGGGCGAGCTCAGGGGATGAACATGGACTATATCGTCTGGGCGCCCAAAACGGAGCCCATCGGCCGTTATCTCTATGAGCTGGGCCGCACGCCGCGCGTCACCACCGGCTGGTATCAACGCATGTATTCGGCGGCTAGCAAGCTCGGCCCCGGCATGGTGGATTGGCCGACCGTGCTGCGAGATTGTCGCCTGTTCCATACCTCGGGCATCACCTTCGGCCTGGCCAACCACAGCGGCTACGAGCGGAACTATTGCCTGGAGGCGCTCTATGAGGCGTTGGCGGCCAAACCCGCCGGTTGCAAGGTGGGCCTGGACTTTAACTATCGCTCCACCTTATG
>JACIWY010000230.1 GCA_014360745.1 Chloroflexota bacterium | reverse complement strand
GCGAACCCGCGGCCTTGGGGCCGCCAGGCGTCCCTTCATAACCCAGCGCCTCCAAGGCGACCAGGAGGATGGTAATCGCGATCTGTCGCAAAGCCCGGGCAAGGCCTGGGTGTCGTTCGAACCACTCTGCCATCGAAGCTCTCCTTTTAGGCCACATTATTCTTGTGCAACGCGCGATAGTCGCCGATGCCGACGGCATAGACGAAGCGCACTTTGATGCGCATTTCGTCGTTGGTGAACATAGAGCCCATGAGCTCGTCGCCGGCGATGTACAGCTCCGGTGCGCGCCCAAAGCGGTAGCCGATGCAGACGCCTTCTAGGTCGGCGGGGGCGGCGGCGGCAGCCCAGCTGCCGGCATCCGTCCACTCGGGAACGGTGATCACCTGGGCGGAGTAGCGGCGGACGTTGGCGTCGTTGTTGGGGGTGCCGGGCTCCTGGTCGCTGGTAAAGATGGTCAACGCCGTCTTTTCCAGTTCGATGGGCACCAGGCAGAACTTGGGCCGGATGCCTAGGCGTTTTGCGGAGTGGTACTCCGTCTGTTTAAACATGGCTTGGATGACGGCATCCCAGGCGTCAGCGGAAAGCGCAGTGGTGAGCAGGTTGCCGTGGTTGGCGGCGTCGAACAGGTTGTTGCCGTCGGCAAGGACTGGCCCCGCGCCGGAGTTGTCCGTGAACAGCGCCGCCACCGCCGCCGAGAGGGTGCGGTTCGCCGCATAGCCCAGCCGGCGCGGCAGCGCGCGCACCGCGCCCACATCGTCGCGGTCGATCATCTCCAGCGTGAGGCCGATATAGTTCCCCTTTTTGACGAACGAAGCCGTCTCGGCATAGTCGTCCCAGGACTTTTCGGTATAGGCTCCGCCTTCGGCGACGGTGTCGAGGTCGGTGATGCCGCCAACGGTGATCCAACGCACCATCTGCATGTTGGGGAAATCGTCCTCGTAGACGATGGGTTTCCACCATTGCGGGCGAGCCTCGAACGCTTTGAGCATGACCTTGTTCAGGACGTTTCTGGTGATCTCGGCCATGGTGGAGGTAGTAGCGTTGGCGAATTGGACGCGATCTGGGCGGTAGGCCCCGTGGCGCTCCCAGTCTCCGGTGAGCAGGTCGTACATTTCGCGGATGCCGGTCAAGCGCGGGATGCCATGATGCTGTGGGCCGATGTCTAGGCCCATAAGGCGCTCAAAAGCCAGTTCGAGACGCTCCGTGCCGGTGCGCACTTGAGAAACATGCCCCAACCCCTTGATGGTCGAGTGCTCCAGAGCGGCCGCCCAGGCGCGTTTGAGCCCGTCCACCTGAGACAGGGCGGCATCGAGCCCGGCGTCGGCCAGTGTCCGGTGGGCGAGCTGGGCCAGCGGCTCGGGCAGCCGCGCCGAGGCGATCCGCGCCGCAAGCACCTCGCGGGCCAACGCAGCCGTCGTCTGCGACGCGGCCGTCTGCGACACGGCCGTCGTCTGCGACGCGGCCTCCACAGCGCAGAGCTTGTCCAAACGTTCGCCGACGCAAACCTCATCCCTCCCCTCGGCATCGGATCCAACGCAGCCGAGGTTTTGGGGCGAACCGTCCTCTTTGCCCAAAACACAAGAGTCGATGTTTTGGGCAAATCCCTTTAGCGCCCCCTGCACGCGCTCGACGGCCTCCCGCCGATTTCCCTCGATGATTTGCTCTGACATGGTCTTCCTTTCCCCTTTCTGTCGGTTTTTATCCGAGCCTTGTACTGATTCCGCCAGGGCCGCGTTGGCCCCGACGCCCGCCGACGTAGGTTCGATACGTCCCCCCGCCGCCGGGTTCATAACGATATCGACGCTGTGCACCGCCACGATCTCGCTCACCGTCTCCCCTCGTCGCTTCAAGGTCAGGTCGGCAGAAAGCCCAAAGCGCTCGGGGCGGTCGCGAAAGAGCTCGGCCAGGTTGGCGATCCACTCCTCGCGCCCAGCCAACAGCAAGTGCCCGGTCACCGCCTGGCGGACGTCATCCCACTGGATGTGCACAAAGACCCCCACCAAATCGCGCACCGAGCGCCCGCCCGGCCGCCCTAGGTCGGCCGCGCCGGCGTGATCCAGAAAACAGGGCGCGCCCTCAAAATGCGCGATCCCCTCAAACAACACGCCGGGAGGAAAGATCAGTCCCGTGCGCGTTGGCCCGGCGGCGATGAGCACACAGTTCAACGCGCGGTCCAGCGTTCCTCCTTGAAGACGTATTCGCTCAGAACGCGCCATGATCCCTCCTTTCGGGCTCGGCGCCCTCGACGCGCCCCGCCTCGGCCAATACCGACTCGAAGCGCACGCGGATCTCGGCCGTGCGCCCCGCCCACTGCGCCGCCGTGCGCACCACCTCCTCACACAGGGTGGCCAGGATCATCTGCCGATGGGCAAAATGCCGAAAGGTGGCCGTGCCCATCTCGCGCGCCGTGGCCCGCGTCGCCGACTCGCCCTCGGCCAAAAAGTGCAGGGGCACCCCGGCCCCGGCGGCGATCATCAGCCGGATGGCTTTGCCATCGGCCTCGACATCGTCGGCCTCGATATGCGGGCTCACCGCCGTCCATTCCTCCGCCCCATCGGTGACGATGATGGAGCCTGAGGTGGGCACGCGGCTGTATTGCGCACGCTTGGCCTCGAGCTGGCCGGGCATCGCCCCGTTCACCCGCACATGCCACAAATAGGCCCCCTTGTAACGGTTGATGCGCACCCGATCCTCAAGCCACAGGTCGTAGCGCTCTAGCCAATCCAGCACCTGGGCCAAGTCGGACGTGCCGCGCACATCGCCGATCGGCCGGTTGATGGTATAGTGCAGCATCACCTGCGCCGTTTCGGTTCCGTCTCCAAGCGCGTTCAGCGCCTCCCCCGCTGCCGGCCGCGTCGCAGACGCCGGCCACCAACGCCCCTCCATCTCGTCGGTGAGCTGGTGATAGCGCAGCTCGCGCTCCAGATCGTCGGGGTCGGTCTCGATGCGGTCGATCAGATAGGCGGGCACTTCGCGCACGTACGACATCCCATCGGCCATGTTGCGGCTGAGCACGATGAACAGCTCGCCGGCGCGGGTGAGCTCGTCGCACCAACGGTACACGCGCCGGTCGATGCGGTTTTGGGGGTGGTTCCAAAAGGCCATCGCCCAGCCATCCCCTTCGACCTGTGCCCCCGAGCCGACGACGAAATCGGTGGTCAAGCCCACCAGCCGGGCCGCCAAGGGGTTGCGGTCGCAGGCCCGGCGAATGCGCTCCAGCAGGTCGCGGTGCTCATGCCAGGGCCTGGCAAGGTAGCTCGGCCGCGTTAGATCGTGCCAATAGCGCTCCTGCCCGCCCCCATCGAGCACCTGAGCAGCTTGGCGGACGCGCTCGTCCACCAGGTGCGCAATCTGCCGGCCGAACACGTGTTGAACAAAGCGGTCGGCAAGTTTCATAGAGAGCTCCTTTCTGCAAGATTTTGTATCCTCGTTTGTGCCATTGTGCCTTGGTGTGCGCCTCCTCCTTATTAGAAAAGGGACGGCCCCGGCAAGGGGAGTGTCGGGCTGCCGAGCACCGCGGGCGCGGTCCGTCTCCTAATAATCAGCTCCGCCGACACTCGTCCCCTGCCGGGGCCGGGTAGGAGCAAAGAATTTTTCGCCCTGAATAGAACGAACGTTCTACATTATATCCACCTCGAAAATCCCCTTTCTGCCACCTCGAACGTAAATTTCGCCGGACTTTACTCAGGCGGCCAGGTCACTCACCTTTTGGACGTTGCAGCTCCCCGTCCCTACCTTGTCCGGGGAGAGTAGGCAGGTATAGATCGTGCCCCCGGCAAAGACCTGTTGATCCCTAAAGTGCACCGCCTTGGCCAGGTGCCTCCCCTCGGCAATGCGGCGGCACAGCGGTTCGCGTACTGCGCGTTAAAGAACTTGCAGTTTCAACTGCCCGCTATTAGCCTCGGGCAGAGCCCTGCGTTCCGGTCGGGCACGCAATCACTCCTGGGGTTTGACACGCTACATCAACGCGCACTATAGTTTGACCGTCTGCCGGTCCTTCGTCGTTCGAGATGCCTGCATTTTTGCGCTCGCGACCGTGTCACCATGCGCGGAAGAGGATGCGGGTTTGACGTCACCTTGCGATAATGGTATGATTGAATCAATGATAGCAGATGGGACACAGGTGCCCCTAGCCTCACCGTGCGCGCGGATAGGTTGGGGGCTTTTTGTGTTTGGCGCCTTTAGCGGCGCGAGGGCGGCAGGCTAGGAGGGAGGGAGAGTCGATGCGCATCGGCATCGATGCCCGGCTGACCCACTATCGGCCGGCGGGGATCAGTAGATATACACTGCAACTCATCGAGGCATTGGCGCGGATCGAGGCTGAGGATGAGTTCGTCATCCTCCAAAGCTATAAAGCCAAAAAACCGATCCTGGATAGCCCCAACTTTATCACGCGGCGATTGTTGACCCCTAGTCACCATCGTTTGGAACAACTCACCTTGCCCCTGGAAATCTCGTTGCTCAGGCTGGATGTGCTGCACAGCCCCGATTTTATCCCCCCCTTCCGCCGCAACTGCCGTTCGGTCATCACCATACACGACTTGGTGTTTATCCTCTACCCCCATTTTCTCAGCAAAGATGCGGCCCGCTATTACGGGCAGATCGATCAGGCCGTGCGCCATACAGACGCCATCATCGCTGTGTCGGAGGCGACCAAACGCGACATTATACGGCTGGTGGGGGTGCCGGAGCGCAAGATTACGGTGATCTATGAGGCAGCGAGCCCCATCTTTCGCCCGATCAAGACACCGGACATCCGCCAACGGGTGCGCGACCGCTTTGGGATACATGGCGATTTTCTGTTGTTCGTCAGCACCATCGAGCCGCGCAAGAACGTGCCCACGCTGCTCAAGGCGATGCGGCGTCTGTTGGATGACTATGACCCAGATGTCAAGCTGGTGTTGGCCGGCGAGAAAGGCTGGCTCTACGACGAGGTTTTCCGCTTGGTCGGCGAGCTCAAGCTCGAAGAGGACGTCATCTTTTTAGGGCGGGTCTCTACGGAGGAGCTGCTGTGGCTCTACAACGCGGCGCAGGCCTTGGTGGCGCCCTCGATCTATGAGGGGTTCGGCCTGCCGCCGTTGGAGGCGATGGCCTGCGGCACGCCGGTGATAGTATCCAACGTCTCTTCTTTGCCCGAAGTGGTGGCCGACGCGGGGTTGCTGGTAGACCCTTATAACGTAGAAGAAATCGCTGTGGCTATGTGGCGGATATTGACGGATCAGGAATTGCGTCAAACGCTCATTGAGAAAGGGCTCAAGCGCTCGGCCTTCTTTTCCTGGGACAAGGCGGCCGAAAAGACGCTCGAATTGTACCATTCCCTGGCCTGACCGGGCGCCAAGCAGCGAACCCGACCCTCGCCCGTAAAGGAGCCGCGATGAGCCCTCGTCGTATCCTTTTTTTGACCCCCCAGCTTCCCTATCCTCCCGAACAGGGCACGGCGCTGCGTAACTATAACCTGCTGCGCGAGGTGTCGCGGCAGCACGAGGTCTCCTTGCTTTCCTTTCAAGAGGCGGGCGCCCCCCTGCCGGAGGCGCTGAGCCGCGTGTGTGTGGAGGTGCGCACCGTCATCGCGCCGCAACGCAGCTGGCGCGAACGGATGGGCACCCTATTGAGCAGCCCATTGCCTGACATGGCCCACCGTTTATGGTGCAAGGCGTTCGAGGAGGCGCTGCGCGAGATGGAGCCGGCCCGCTTCGATCTTGTCCAAGTGGAAGGGATCGAACTGGCGCGCTACGGGCTGGCGGTGCGCGCGTGGTGCGGCCCAAAAGGGCCACGGATCGTGTTCGATGACCATAACGCCGAATACGTGCTCCAGCGCCGCGCGTTCGAGGCCGACAGAGGGCAACCCGGGCGCTGGCCGGCGGCCTTGTATTCCCTCGTGCAATGGCAGCGATTAAGGCGTTTTGAGCGCGAGGTTTGTCGGGCGGTGGACGGTGTAGTGGCGGCCTCCGAGGCCGATGCCCAGGCGCTGCGCGCGTTGGTGCCTGGCTTGGAACCCCTGGTAGTGCCCAACGGGGTGGATGTGGAGCGCTACCATCCCGGGCTGGCCGATAGCGTGCCGCTCGATCATCCGGCAGTGGTGTTCACAGGCAAGATGGATTTCAGGCCGAATGTGGACGCCGTGCTATGGTTCGGACGGGAGGTCTGGCCGCGGATCGTAAGGCAAAGGCCGGAGGCGCGCTTTTACGTGGTGGGCAAGAGCCCTCATCGACGGCTGCA
>JACIWY010000023.1 GCA_014360745.1 Chloroflexota bacterium | reverse complement strand
GCTGTGCCCAAGCGCCTATGCTGCCCACGGCAACGCCTAGCACCCCGGAGATCAACAAGAGGCTCGCCAAGAACGCGCCCTCTTCCGGCCATAGCTCGGCATTGAGGAGCTGCTGGAAGCGGAGCAGCCCGATGCTGTGCAAAGAAACACTGGACAAAATGCTGGCCAAGATGCTTCCGCAGGCCAGCACCGGGGGCGACCAAACGTGAAAAGGCACTGCCGCGATCACGATGGCAAAGCCCAAAGCCAGCGTCACGCTGCCTAGGTGAAGAAGCTGCACATTGCCGGGCTCGATGGCCTGCCGTTGGATGGCCCAGGCCCCCACGAGCAACAGGGCACCGGCCAGAGCGACGATAAAAAGCATATGGAGCGCCGTCCATGCGGCCTCGGCGCGGTGGATGGGCAAAAGCAGTGTCGCCAGCACCGCGGCAATTTGCAGACACAGGATGGCTAGTGTCAGGTTCTCCATCACGACCGCCGCAACCGAGAAGGCAAAGGCGCTCAAGGCCAACGAATACGCTGCGCGGCTTTGGTCGATACGATGACTGGCCAACGTCCCCCAACCCAACAAGGCGGCGTTCAGTGCCATAAGCATGGCCTCGGCCGGAGCGAGCTCGAGCGAACGCCCTAATACGATCAGGGGTTCTGCTCTAGCCGTCGCCAGGACAATCGCCAGGGCGAAAAACGTCGCTGCTGTCAGTGGCGTGGTTACCAGACGAACGCGACGCAACACCAGGGTAAGCAAGGACATAGCCAGGGGAAGGCCGATCAGCCAGGGGATCGTCACTGCTCCACCTCTTCGCCGCGCAACATATCCCGCTCTTGGGCATGCACCACCTGTAGCCAGCTCTCCGTGCAGACGACGATGCCCAGTGCGGCGAGGATGTCTAATGCCCCTAACAACGCACCGGCCAACAAGCTGCGTTCAAGAAAGAAATACCAGGCCTCAAAGCCGTTCATAAAAACGAGCACACCCAGCCCTGCGCGTAGCGGCCCGACGCCACTGATCATCATCACGATGCCCACGATCATCAACAGATAACCGGCCAGATTCGACTCCGGCGGAATCGACGACGACGGATAGGCACGCCATAGGCCATAGGCTGCCAGCGCACTCAGGGCGAAAGAAAAGATCCTGAAGAGAAAACCCATACTAGGTAGTGGGCGCGAACGGCCGGCCAGGCTGGCTATTTGACGCCTTTGCATATGAGAGGCTGTTATGTACAACAAAAGACCGATGGCTATACCCAGCCCCCAACGTACCCACATAACCGGTCGATAGAGAACGGAGCTGCTGAGCACGGCCAAAAGTATATATTGAGCGACAAGAGGGATCAACACAATGCGACGATCTTCGATGACCAGCATAAAGGCAGAAAGGGCAACCAACCCCAACACAATCTGGTTGGCCGAAAGCGCGGTAATAGCGGCAACGATCTCCCCCAGCCGGTTCATATCCCCCTAGCCCTCAGACGATCTGTAGGATGAATACCATCGCCCAGGTAATCACCCAACCGAGGTATAGCACGCGGTCGATGGTCAACGAGATTGCGTCGACGGCTTGGCGCGCCGCCTGCAATAGCAACTCTATGATCTCGTACAGCCAGTGCATTTCGAGCGCAGCGGCCACGGTGTCGAGCGCCCCAACGGTGATGGGTTTGAGCCGTTGTTCGATCCGCGCCCCATAGAAACCCAAAGCCAACGGAGCCAGCGAGGCCAGCAAAATGACGGCCCAAGTATCCGGAAGGGAACCGCTCAAAAAGGAAAACAGGGTAGGCATATTGATCGGGACGGATTTTAACCCAAGCAACAAGGGGGGATGAATAGCCGCTGCAACGGTGACGATTTCTAGCGCTACAGCCCCTCCCGCGCTTGCCCAAGCTATGGCAAAGCGTGGGCGCGCAATTCGCGAAGGCGAGAGGGAGAGCAGATGTCGCCATAAAGGAATGGCGGCCAATGCGAAGGAAAAAGCGGCCAGCCAAAAAGCCCGCAGGTTGCCTTGTGCCCAGCATATCTTGAGCAAAGCGTAATGAGATAGGAACCCTAGCGTCAGGGGAGCCCCGGCCAAGGGAGCCAGCGCTGCCGCCCACACCCAACGCCCCCAACGAGGCAATTGGCCCGCCGGCCAGAGGGTGGGCAACAGGTGTACGAGCGTCAGACAAATGCCGAGGCTCACCCAGGTGATCAAGCCGATCGCCGGGCCGGCTGTGGAATCGCATAGCGAGGCCATAAGCGCGACGGTCCCTTCATGAAGCGCCAGGTACGGAAAGGCCAAGCGCAAACTGGGCGCCCTAGCGGCTATCGCAGCTGTGGCCAGCAACATCCAGCCTCCGAGGGATGAGGCGACGCCAGCCGGCCACATAGCAGGAGGCGTAACGATCAGCAAACGAAGCCACAAAACCCCGCCGGAGGCTAAGGCAAAAAGGGTGGCTTGCCAGCGATGGCGTGCGCTTCCGGGCGCCGGATAAACGCCTATGCGCAGCGCGGTGGCCAGGAAGGCTAGGGAAAGCGCGAGGGGCATGACCTGCCCTGGCGCCTCCAAGGAGCCTCCGCTTTCTGCAGATAGGACGACGGCCGCTGCCAGCAGGGCCGTCGAGAGCAGGTTGGCCCCAAGTTGTCGGACGACATGCGGAAACCCTTCAACAGGGGTGCCCAGCAGATTGAGGCCAATTAGCACCAAATCGGCCACCCCCCAGGCCAAACATGCCGTCAGAAGGTTTTGGGCAGTGATCGCAGCGACGCCCACGGCTAACAGCAGCAATGTCAGGCTTCGCCGTAATCGCCTGGTCGTCAAATGCGCGCCGGCCAAGCTCATCAGGAACAAGGGTACGCTGAGCAACAGCAAAAAAGGCGCGGCCAAACCATCGAGCTCAAAGGCTACGGCGATGCCCGTTCGCAGAAGAGGTGAACCCAGGGAGAATCGCCATTGTGGCGCGCGGGCCCCTATGGCGATGATGGTCAAAAGGGTCTGCCCACATAAAAGGGAGGGGTAAAGCCATGTCTGTAGGCGCTGCACCCCACGGCTCAGGCCGACGCGGCCGGACGAGGGCGCGACAAGCGCTGCGCCCGCAAAAGGAAGCCATAGCAGAGATAGAAGTAGAGTTGATGGCATCGTGACCGGCCGTGATATGCGACTGGAGAGGATTGTAACATGGACATGGCTCTGCGCCAATCGGCGGATGCGAGGTTGCAAAAGGGTATCCCTTTGACACCAGGCCGTACGGCCTTTATAATCGCCACGATTCTGGCAGCGCATATTGTCGGGCGCCGGCCCATACGCGGGTTCGAGCTGCTCGACACGAGGAGAAAAGTGATTATGAGAATCAGAATACCGCTGGGCCTCAAGCTGGTTGCCGTTTTACAGATGGTTCCCCTTTTGATCCTGCCGCCGGCGACGCTGCGCACGATCAGCCCGGCTATTTGGGCCTTTATCGTCGCCGTATTTGTGCTGTTGGGCGTCAATTTGCTGCGGCGCAGGTCTTGGAGCCGATTGGCGACGATCTTTGTGCAAGGCTTTAACATCCTCGTGCGTTTGTTGGTGACCACGGCTCATGCCGTAGAAGGTGGATCATTAAACGTGGCTCTGTTGAGCACATCGTTGATTTCCATGCTCTTGTCTGCGATCATCCTCTATTACGTCGATTTACCCGACGTCCAGGTCATCATGCAATGATATAAACCTGTTGATGTGCTGTCGTCTTGAGACATCTCTCCCCATGCCTTTGGAAGGAAAAAGCAAGCGCGTCCGCTCCCTTTAAATGCTCGCGCCAAAGCACCAGGGCTCAAAGGTTTATTCTTTAGAGCTCTTTGTGGACGAGTCAAGCGCGGGGCGTCACCCGTACAGCACCTGCCGGAACAGCCGCGAGCGCGGCCGCGCGGCGTGGCGTATCCCCGATTCGATCAGCCGCGCCATATTGCGAATGCCCCGATAGCCATACTGGGGGAATCCCGTCTGGGTGGTCATGTTCATCTGCGGGATGCCCGGCTGACGCAGGGGTGTGCCCACATACAGGGCGTTGTCGTATTGGGCGGCGATGGCCCGCACCTCGCGCTCTGTCTCGGAAGAGGCGCGAAAGCTGCCCAAGGAAAAGAGCCCCTGGGTCAAGATCACTTCCGGATTTTGGCCGCGTTCCAACAAGAACTTGATGCTGGGCATGCGCTCTTTGACGGTATACGGGTGCAGGTTGATGATCACCGGGTGCGCGCCGAACTCGGCGGCCATCTCGGCCAGGGAAAGAGCGCGGATAGGGCCGGGGAATTCGGTGATCTCGATCAGGGCCGTTTTGCCTTCAAAGAAGCGCCGTAGCGTATCGACCTCGGCGGCCACGGCTGCCGTCTCTTGTTCGATCACCTCATGGGCCCTGTCGGCCAGCCCCAATGGCTCGGCTACCCCCAGGATCCATTCCGCCGTAAGGGCCAAACCATAAGGCTGTCCGGTGCGAGCGTATGGAACGCCGAAACGCTCTTCCATCAGATCGCCGAACTTTTGGCCCCAATCGTAACACCAAGAGGCGTTCAGCGCCACCGAAGGAGCGCGGCGGATTTGCTCCACCGTGCACCCTCCGCAGAGAACGCCGTTGATCTCGACCCCGATGGCCGCCACTAGATGCTCCAACTCGTCGCGATCTTGGGTCCATTCGGTATAAGTGGGCCCCTCGCGCGCGCCGATGATGTTGATGGTGCGTGGCATGACCTCGCGACGCGGCTCCATTAGCTCCAAAAGGGCGCGGAAGGCGTCTTCATAACCGCTGCGAAAGTCGCCGCCAAAGCCCTCGCTGCGAATGGCGATGACACGACAGGGGCTGCCCCTGGCGCCGAGATCGCGCTCGGCAATGCGGGCCACGGTCTCGACATCGTCGCCGGTGATCCCGGAGCAACAACAGGAAAGGACGACGATCAATTCCGGATGGTAGCGCCTCTCCGCCTCGTGGATGGCCTCCAACAGCTTGCCCTCACCCCCGTAAACGACATCGGCCTCGTCCTGGGCGGTGCAGGTGGTGGGTTCCAGCGGCACGCCACGATACTCGCAGCCGGCCATCTTGTAACGGTTGGCCACCGAATAGGTGCACCCCTTGGGGCCGTGGATGACGGGGGCCATGTGGCGGATGCCGTTGATGACCTGGAAGGCGGTCCAGAATTTGCAGGGAGGCGCGTGAGAGGCTTGGAGCTTGGGCACCATCTCTCCCGACTCGACCTTGCTCAGCAGTTGGGCCAACGAACCATGAAACACAATGTGGCTATCGATATCCATTGCGCGCCTCCTTCTTGGGCCAAGAAACCCGGCCCAAGGCGGTCTACACCAGACGATAAGCGCGGGCGGCGGTATCGTGGAAAAGGTCGGCCTTTTCCGACGGCGAAAGCCCCTGGGTGACCCGCTTGAAAGCGTTCCACAAGACGACATAAGAACAGGCGGCTTTGTCCACCGGAAAGTTGCTTTCGAACATGCAACGCGCCGGCCCAAAGAGCTCGATGCAGGTGCGTACATAAGGCGCGATGGCCGCCGCAAACTCCTCGGAGCCGACCGGGATTTTGCGTTCGTGCCAGCCAAAGCCGAACGAGGCCATGCCAAAGCCTCCCACCTTGACGTAGATATTCTCGCAGGGCACCAACTCGGCCATGCTATCTCGCCAGTAGCGATAGACCTCCTCGCGTTTGCCGGCATAAGGGCCTATACCCAGAGGGATGCCGGTATGGTTGAGGATGATCGGCAACGAGGGAAAAGCGCGGGCCAGGCTGGCCACCTCCAAGAGTTGGTGATGGTAAACTTGGGCGTCAAAGCTGAGGCCCAGGCGGTCGAGGCAGGCGATGCCCCGACGAAAAGTCGCGTCGAGCAATAACCCCGGCGGCGGATTGCGATACGCGCCGATGGTAGGGTTGGGGTCCCAACCGGTGGCATGGCGGATGCCCTTGAAACGCCAACCCCCGGCCTCGATGTGTGCCTCCAACACGGCCATGGCACGCTCGCCGAGGGTCATGTCGGCAAAGCCGACGATACCTTCGATCTTGCAGTCGGAGGCGCTTTCCTCGGCCACCTCGCGGACGAACTCGGTCTCGCCGACGGGGCGCAACTCCTCCGGCCCTTCGGTGCGGTAATGGGACATGCACTCCATAAAAACAGTGCGCACGACACGGTGGCCGGCGCTCGTATCGCGACGCAACTCGTCGAGGAGATAAGGGGTGATGCGATTGCCCCGATCTTCCCACAAATGATGATGCGGATCGCAGATCGGCAACTCAGGATCGAGGGGCACCTCAGGCGTTTGAGCGAGCCAATCGTCGAGTTCTCGGGACATGGGGTTACCTCTACTCTCATAGGCTGAATTCATCTTACCAGAGTTGTCGGGGTTCGAAAAATCGCCCCATGTGCTTCTGGTTCGGTTGGTAGCTTGTCGGCGTCGTTACAGCCTCTATAATGCGACAAAACGCGCGCCGATGCGAATGGACATGGCCCTTATCTACCTGACCATCGCCTGGGTTCTGGGCATTCTCCTGGCGGATGCGCTGTCCCTGCCGCCGGGGGTGCTCGCCGCAATGATGGGCATCGCCCTCGGCGGCCTCTTTCTGAGCCGCCGCCGGAGGCAGGCCGTCTTGGCCCTGGCCTGTTTGCTGAGCGCGACGCTGGGCGCCTGGCGTCTGCTGCTCTCTCGCCCTGCCTTTGACGAGGGAGCCCTGGCCTTTTACAACGATCGAGGGTGGGTCACCATCGAGGGGTATGTCTCGGCGGAGCCCGGCGTGCGCGGCGCTTTTACGCAACTGGAGATCTCGGTCGAATCGTTGAGGGAGGCGGACGGGCCGGCCAGGCCGGTGAGCGGCCGGCTGGTAGCCAACGTGCCCCTCTACCCAACCTGGGAGTATGGCGACGCGCTGCACGCGGCCGGCCTGCTGCAGACGCCGCCCGTGCTGGAGGGGTTCGATTATCGCGAGTATCTGGCCGCGCGGGGTGTCCATTCGTTGCTGCGCCGGGCCAGCGTGACTCCCACCGGAGAGCGAAGCGGCTCTCCGATATGGCGCGCCGTGTTCTCGGCCAAGGAGCGCCTTCGTCGCCGCCTGGAGGAGTTGTTGCCCTACCCTGAGGTCGGCCTGCTCACCGGCATTGTCCTGGGGCTCGGGCACACCCTGCCCGATGATCTGCAAGCGGCCTATCGCGCTACCGGGCTCAGCCATATCATCGTCATCTCGGGCTTTAACATCAGCTTGCTGGCCCAGTTATTGCTCTTGGGCAGCCATGCCGGGCTGCATCGCTGGCCGCTGTTGGGAGCCAGCCTGGCTCTTATCACTCTTTACACCTTTTTTGTCGGCCCTTCCCCGCCGGTGAGCCGCGCCGCGCTCATGGGAGGGCTGGCGCTCGTCGGCCAGCTCGTCGGGCGCAGAGCCCATCCGCCAACCTCGTTGGCTATAGCCTCGCTGGTCATGACTGCCGCCAACCCGCTGTTGTTGTGGAGCGTGAGCTTTCAATTGTCCTTTGCGGCCACCCTGGGTATGTTGCTCCTCGATCCGACGATACGCCGAGGGGCGGAAGGGTTAAGGGGTCGCTTCAGGCCAGGTATAGAACTGCCGACCTGGATTCGAGAGATGATGACGATGTTATCGACCACGACAAGTGCCCAAATTGCCACCCTGCCCATCATCTGGGGCCACTTTGGCCAGATCTCGCTCTTGGCCTTGCCGGCTAATTTGTTGGCGTTGCCCGTGCAGCCGGCCGTTATGGTCCTCGGCCTGATCACGGCGTTGGTGGCGGGCTTGAGCTTGCCCATCGCCCGCGTGTTGGCTTGGGTAGAATGGCCACTGCTGCGTTACACCAACGCCGTGGTCGAAGGGCTGGGCACCGTCCCCTGGGCAGCGGTAGAGGCCGCCCGGCCACGCTTTATAGCCGTCCTGGCCGTATATGGCGCCTCGGCTGCGCTCATCTTGGGCGTCAAACACAAAGCTCGGTTCCGCGCGGAGCTTGGGCGCCTGGCTTCGCGGTTGCGCCTGCTCTCGTGGGCTGTCCCTACGCTGGCGCTGGTCACCATGGCGCTCTGGTGGTCTATATTCTCCCTGCCCGATGGCCGATTGCACCTTTACGCCCTCGATGTGGGCCAGGGCGATGCTCTCCTCATGCGTACCCCAGGTGGGCGATATATTCTGGTGGATGGCGGCCCCGACCCGCTGCTGCTCAACTCGCGCCTTGGCCGTATCCTCCCCTTTTGGCAACGGCGCATCGATCTGGTGATGGCCACCCATGGCGATGGAGACCACATCGCCGGGCTGATCCCGCTGTTGGGGCGCTATCGAGTGACTCATGTGGCGCAACCACCTGGCATCAAAGGCCATGGCCCATTAGGAGATGCCTGGCAGCAGGCCGTGGTCGAAAGTGGCGCCCAGGTGATCACCGCAAGGCGGGGGATGAGCATCCGTTTCGGAGAGACCGAGCTGCAGGTGCTCCATCCCGATGAACACCTGCCCACCGCAGCGGAGGCCGACGACAACGCCCGTTCGATGGTATTGCGCCTGCGCATGGGGCGCTTCTCCGCCCTGCTCACCGGCGACATGACCGTGGAGGTCGAGCGCCAGCTCTTGGCCCGTGGAGGGCTTGAACCAACCACATTGCTCAAAGTGGCGCACCATGGCGCGGCCGATGGAACTTCGGCGGCTTGGTTGCAAGCGCTCCGGCCGGCTCTGGCCGTGATCAGCGTCGGCGCCGGGAATCGCTTCGGCCATCCTCGCAAAGAGGTGCTCCAAAGGCTTGAAGAGGCCGAGTGTTTTGTGCTCCGCACTGATAGGGATGGTACAATAGAGATTATCACCGATGGACAGCGTTGCTGGGTGCACACCGAAAGATGAGGCGAGAGGGATGGATGACTTTGGTTGGAACCGTATGTTGACCGTGATCCCCTTGCTACAGGTCAGAGATGTGGGCGAGGCAATCCGCTATTATCAGGAGGTATTTGGCTTTACGGCGAGCTTTACCTGGCCGAACGAAGAAAAGCCGCGCTGGGCAATGGTATCGCGAGACCTGGTGCACATCATGTTGACGGTGGATTTGGGCACCAGTACCGGCGAATTCATTGCCGAGAAGGGCAATGGCGTCGTGCTCTATGTGATCGTTCAGGACGTGGCGGCGCTGTACGACGAACTGGTCAAGCGCGAGGCGATCATTGTACAAGAGCTGGCCGAATTCGGTGGGCGCAAGCAATTCAGCGTGGCCGACCTGAACGGCTATATTCTGGCCTTTAGCGATCCGTTCGTGTTCTAGGGAGGCGTATTACCCCTTGACGCGATGCGGCTCCAGAGCGGCCCAATCAAAGGCGACGCCATGGCCGGGGCGGTTAGGAGCTAGGGCCATCCCCTCCTCGATACGCAAGGGGGCCTCGATGAATGCCTCCAGCCCAAAGCCGTGGGCTTCCAGATAAGAAGCGTTGGGCACGGCGGCTAACAAATGAACGTGCAAATCGTGGACGCCGTGAGAAGTCACAGGCAGATTATGGGCCTGGGCCAGGTGAGCCACCTTCAGCCAGGCGGTGACGCCGCCGATGTTGGCCACATCGGGCTCGGGGAAGGCGATGGCGCCATAGGCGATCATATGGCGGAACTCGTAAAGGGTGTGCAAGTTCTCGCCGGTGGCGAGGGGCAAGCCCCCCTCGCGGGCGATACGGGCATGGCCCGCGATATCGTCGGGGATGGTAGGCTCCTCCAACCAGGTAATGTCGTAAGGAGCCAGAGCGCGGGCGGCGCGTATGGCCTGCTCGACGCTCCAACGCATATTGGCGTCCACCATCAGAGGCATGTCGGGGCCGATGGTCTCGCGCACGGCGGCGATGCGGGTCACATCCTCGGCCAGGCGTTCGCGCCCGACTTTGCTTTTGATGGCCCGAAAGCCTTTGGCCAAAAAGCCCTCGGCCTGGGCGCACAGTTCATCGATGCTGAAAAAGAGATCGATGCCCCCCGCATAGGCCGGAACGCGGTCCCGGCTGCCACCCAACAAACGCCACCAGGGTTCGCCGGCCTGCACCCCGCGCAAATCCCATAAGGCAATATCACAAGCCGAGATAGCAAAAGAGGTCAGGCCGCCTCGCCCGACATAGTGCAACCGCCACCACATCCGTTCCCATAACTCTTCGATACGCCGTGGGTCGGCGCCTTCGAGGAGGGGCGCCAGGTCGCGCTCGATGAGGCTTTGGATGGCTGCACCACCGCTGCCCACGGTATAAGTGTAGCCCAGACCTTCGTGGCCGCTATCACATTCCAGGCGCACAATCACCAGCTCGAAATGGGTCATGGTACCGTGCGTCGAATCGGAAAGAGCCACGGGCAGGGGGATGCGGTAATAGTCCGAACGTATCTTTTCTATTCTCATCCGCTTGCCTTTGAATCGAGTTAGCCCTATGCGGGCTGATGGGTCAATCGCGTGGTTGCCAGGAGCACACCGGCCAGTGCAAAGAGAACCGTCACCAGATAGAGGGGTGGATCCATGCCCCACCGTTCGTACATGGCGCCGGCGATGAGCGGCGCCGAGGCGGCCATGACAAAGCGCGAGAAGGAAAGCACGCCCAATGTGGTGGTAGCCACATCATGGCCCACGATGTCCAGCGCCGCCGCCGAGAGGATCGAATAATCGCTGCGTAGCACCAGGCCCAGCAGGGCGATGATGACGGTCAACGCGGGGCCTTGGCCAAAGAGGGCCAGCGCCAACGACAACACCGCCGAGCTGAGCAGCGTGGGCACCACCACCGCTTTGCGGCCCACGCGATCGGAGGCATAGCCCATCAAGGGGCTGGCGACGATGCCGATGACGAAAAGCAGGCCGAGATGAAAGCCGATCTCTTTGGCCCCAAATCCTACCTCGTCGGCCAGGAAAAGAGGCAAAAAAGTGGTATATATCTGATAGCACATGCCTCTCAGGCCAAAGATGAGGTTCACGCGCCACAGGATCGGGTTGCGCAAGAGATGAACGGATTGGCGCAACTGCATGCCAAGGCCGGGCGATCGAGACAAGCCATTCTCCTGCGGGCCGATGCCCCGAAAGGCCCATAAAGACCCCAGGGCCAGCAACAGAGGCACAACGGCATAGATGCTCAACACGCCGCGCCAGGTCAAGTAGGTAAGGGTCAGGCCGGTGGCCACCGGCCCCAGCACGTCGCCGATATTGCCGCCTACGCCGTGAATGGCCAACGCCGTGCCCCGGCGGCGAGCGAAATGATAGGACAGGGCGGCCATGGAGGGCAGGTGCCAGATCGATGCCGACACCGATACGATGATCATGCCCAAGACCAGCACATAGTAGTTCGCCGAGAGGGCTACGGCTACCCAGCCCAAGGCAAAAGCGGCCATGCACAAAGCCATCACGCGGCCCCACTGGCGGCTGAAGCGATCGCAAAGGATGCCCCCAGGCACCGAACTGAGCCCTGAAGCGAACTCGCGGGCGGTCATGATGGCGCCGATTTGCACGGCATCGATGCCCAAGGCGTCGCGAAGGGCAGGGAGCATAACGAGAAAGCTTTGGTGCAGAAAATGAGAGACGGCATGGCCTGCAGTGATGCCGGCCAACACCACGCCGTTATGCACCGCGAGCTCGCGCTCCGCAGCGGCTATTGTCGTTGATTCGAGGGCTCTACTCATAATAGCGATGCTTGCCTTTCAAAAAGGTTGAGGCTGGAACCGTTTTGGGTTAGTACGTGTTCACCAGCGAGCGCGCCACCAGCTGACGCCGGAACTGCTGCTCGGAAAGCTCTTCTGTCGGCGTCACGGTGAGGATAAGCGGCACGCCAGGCCGTAGATGCACGAAATTGTCCGAGTAGCGGGCATCACCCTCGGCCAGCTCCAGCCAGGCCCACAAGGCCGGCTTTTCCGCCGTCAGGGTCACCTGAAAAGCGCCTTTATCGAGCGGTTGGGTCTGTATGCGGATGCCGGGCTCGGCCAATTCCAAGTGTTTGGGCCGGGCAAAGGTGATCAGATTGGTGGAGACGATCTCTCCGTCAACTTCCAGATCCAACCATACGAGCAAGTCGCGCGGGCTGCGTTCTTTTAGGTGTTGGCTCACGTCCAAAGTACGGATACAGGCATCGGCCCTGGGCGCGATGTGAACCAACTCGGCGCCCGTCTCTAACGATTCGCCTTGTATGTCGGTGAGCGTCCAGACGACCTTGCCCTCGCGGGCCTCGCCCAGGTCGCTGGTGACATGAATCTCGACGCTGCCTTTTGAGCCGTCTTCGACGCCGGAAATGAGCAACGGGGCGTAAAATTTGCGCGCCATATAGTGTAGCGCTTTCCAACGGCCCAGCCCATCGATGGAGGACCAACTCGCCACCGGCCAGCAGTCGTTGAGCTGCCAATAGAGGGTGCCCATACCGCGCGGCATGCCCCGTCGCCAATGCTCGACAGCGTATTTGATGGCCATGCCCTGCAAAATTTGGCTCAGCCACAGGGTGTTCTCGAACGAGGAGGGCAGGCGAAACCAATCCAGCATGTAGGTCATGATCAGCGTGTTGCCCACCCCGCTGCGCTGATGGTGTTCCATAACAAAGCTGGTGATGTTGCGATCTCGCGGCTCAGTATAAGTGTAGACGGTTTTGGGCTCGGGGAAGGATTGAAAGCCGAACTCGCTGTTGAAACGATGCTTGCAAGTGCGATACCACTCAAAGGGTTGGCGGCCATGCCAGACGCTCCATAAATGGGCGTCACCACAGGCTGGGTTGTTGAAATCGCGGCGGTCGCCGCAAGGGCTGTGCGGGCTGGAGGGCCAGTAATCGGTCTGAGGATCGAGGCGATTCACGATCTCGGGCAGCATCCGGTCGAACAGCCGCGCATAATCCTCCCAGCTCATGGTGCGCTCGCTCCACTCGTCGCCTACCAGGCCCTGCTCCAGCTCGTTATTGCCGCACCATAGCGCCAGGCAGGGATGATGACGAAGGCGACGCACGTTTTGCTCTGCCTCTACCCCGACGTTTTCCATCCATTCGGGGTCGAAGGTAGGGTAAGTGGCGCAGGCAAAGATGAAATCCTGCCAAACACAAATCCCCAGCTCGTCGCACAAATCGTAGAAGGCGTCCTCTTCATAGATCCCGCCGCCCCAGACGCGCAGCATGTTCATATTGGCGGCGACAGCGTCGCCCAACAATCGGCGATAATCCTCGCGGCGGACCCTTGGGGCAAAGACATCGGCAGGGATCCAATTGGCCCCCTTGGCAAAAAAGGGCACGCCGTTGCAGGCAAAGCGAAAGGAGCGCCCCCATGGGTCGTCTTCCTGTTGCAGCTCGAGGGTGCGCAGCCCGATCCTTTTGCTCTCGGCATCCAGGACGTGCCCCTGCTCGTCGAGCAGATTGACCTGGACAAGGTACAAAGGCTGAGCGCCCATGCCGTTGGGCCACCAAAGCTGAGCATCCCGCACCGTCAGCTCGGCTCGGGCCCGGCCTTGCTCGATAGGCAGGATGGCTCGGGCAACTTCCTTTCCCTCAAAAGAGAGGCTGACGGTTGCCTGCAAGCCCGCCGTACGTCCTTCGGCAACGACGGCGACCATGAGGCCCACCACCCCCGACTCGCTATGATCCTGCAAGATGTGCACATCGGCGAGGCGGGCGCGGTCGTAGCCCACCAGCTCGATGTCGCGCCAGATGCCGCAGGTAACCAGTTTGGGCCCCCAGTCCCAGCCAAAATTGCAGGGCTCTTTGCGGATCCAGCCGCCGCCGTCCAATTTGTGGTCGCCCACGCCCCAGGCTGGCAATCGGCGTACCTCCTCGGCCTTGCGGCGTACATAGGGCATGGCCGCATCAAAGCGCACAACGATCTCGTTTTCACTCTCGTGGAGCAGTTCCTTGAGTTCAAATTCCCAGGTGCGAAACATGTTCGCCGTCTGGCCGACGGGATGGCCGTTCACCGAGATGCTGGCCAACGTGTCCAAGCCCTTGCAGCGCAGCAAGACATGCTCGTAGCCCAACCATTCCGGGGGAAGCTGCCAGCGTCGGCTGTACACCCAGTCCGTCTCGCCAATCCAGAAAAGCCCCAATTCGTTATCTCGATAGAAGGGATCGGGGATACGCCCTGCGGCCAGGAGGTCCAGGTGGATGCAACCGGGTATCGTGGCGGGGATGCTGTCCCGTCCCCCCACCTGAGATACTTGCCAGCTACCGTTAAGGGACAAAAGGTTCATCGCGGATCTCTCCCTGTTCGCACTTGGCAACAAGAGCCCAGTTGCCTTTGCCGACGATTCTCTATGGGCGCCCAAAGCACTCAAGCCAAACGGATGCCGGCCGCTTGGGCAGCGGCACGCAGATTCTCCAGGCTCAACCGCGCCTCTGCAGGCGTTTTGACGTGTTCCAGGATCGCCCAACTGTCCTCAGGTATATGTGACTCGAAAAAGGGCAACAGCGCTTGCCAGTCGGTGACGCCCGCCCCGATGGGCGCCAGGTCAATATGAATATGAAAGCCATCCTGGAGGGCCACGTCTTTGATGTGCACCAGGCCATAGTGCCCGGCCAGCAGCTCGCACGTACGACGGGCCAGCGGCAAAGGGTCCCAGATATCGGCGTAGGTATAGAGGCTGGTCACATCCACATTGGCACATAATGCATCGGAACGCAGCCGCTCCCACAGGGCGAGGAACCGCTCGGCGCTGTTCACCGCCGTCTTGAGGTAGAGCTCGATGGCAATCTTGGCGCCGTGGAGCTCGGCCATGTGTAAAAGCGGCTCCAGCTCATGCGCTATTTCATCCAAGGCTTCGTTCGTAAAGTTGCGCTGGTCTGCTCGGGCAAAGGCGGCCACGTCGTAATTCCCCCCACAGATCACCAGATAAGGGCAGCCCGTCTGGGCGGTCAGAGGGATGGCCGTTTCGAGGATACGTCTTTGCTCCGCCTGGCGCGCCTTGTCGGGGGAGAGGGGGTTAAAGCCAAAAGCGCCAATCTGGCAGATGCTCAACCCCCGTTCGCGCAACGGCGCCAGTGCAGCCTCAAGGCCCAGGCTCACCAACCGCTCCGCCGAGACGGGCACGCCCTTGATGCCGTGCTCGACGGCAACGTCAAGGGTGTGCGCGCCTGCTTCGATGCCCAATCGCATACTCGTCTCCTCCTACGGGGCTAGGGTGACCTTTTGGCCGGTGTGGGCCGATTCATAGACGGCCATAGCCAAGGCCACCGCCGTTACGCCGTCTTGGATTGTGGCCGTAGGTTGCCGGCCTGTCTTGACACAGTCGATAAAGTGGCGCATGGCATCGGCATAGCGCGTCCGCCCCAGCGCCTCAGGATGGGTTACAAAGGTATGCTGACACTCGTCGTCGCGTAATTCCCAGGTGACCGATTCCCAAATATGGTGGCGACCCCGCAAATGGGCCTGGCCGTCGCGGGTGACGACGTCGAGGCGAGGAAAGCCCAAATGAGCCGCGCTGCCCAGCCCGCCGCAGGTGAGCGCGGCAAGGCCCCCGCCCTCAAAACGCACCACAATAGCCGCCGCCTCTTCCGAGGGGCTGCCCATAAAGATGCCCCCCTCGGCCATGACCGACAACGGGCGCCCCATCAAATAACAGACGACATCAAAAAGATGGCAACTGTTTTCATTGAAAAAGCCGTTGCCGTTTTCCGGATTCCAGAGCCAATGATCCGGTGGCGGCAACCAGCGAAAAACATACTCGCCGTTCAGCAGCCAGCCGGGGCCCAGCTTGCCATCCATCAACGCGCGCAGCTTGGACACGGCCGGCAGAAAACGGAAACTAAAGGCCACCATGACGATGGCGTTGTGCGCACGGCAGATCTCGGCCAGGCGTCGCGCGTGCGCCAGGTTCGTCGCCCAGGGCTTTTCCACGATCATGGGGATCCCCCTGCGAGCGGCATGGCGAATCAGTTCCTCTCGCCCGCGAGGCGAAATGCAGATGCTCA
This sequence comes from Chloroflexota bacterium, assembly GCA_014360745.1. Taxonomy (GTDB): domain Bacteria; phylum Chloroflexota; class Anaerolineae; order UBA1429; family UBA1429; genus JACIWY01. The sequence continues at coordinate 2,528 of JACIWY010000023.1, read as the reverse complement.
CGGCGTCGAGGTTTTCTCGCTCCATCATCTCTATCCCGTCGGAATAGGCGCGGGCGCCATAGTGGCGCGCGTAGGCCTCTAACCCTTCGGGCAGAACCGGGTTGCGGTCGGCTACGGCGACGAGTTGCACGTCGGGCATTTGGCTGAGGGTGGTTACGTGGTGCCGACCAAAACGCACACCGATTATCCCTACGCGAATTTTGTCCACGGTGTTTTCTCTCATGCGCTAACCCTCGAGCGTCGTGGTCATCTCGTAGCGACAACCGGTGCGCGAGGACTGGATGGCGCCGACCATCATCTCGGTGATATGTCGCCCCCATTCGACGTTGATGAGCGGGTCGCGATCCTCCAGGATACAGTCGATCAAATGCTGCGAGGAGGCATGATAGTAATTGAACCCTCCGGGGATCGGTTTGGGCCAGACGGCCTTGGTGACATCGCCCTTTGGCGCCACATGGTACCAGCCATCCTCATCCACATGGGGCAGCAAATCGCGGCGCGTGCTGATCACCGAGGCGAAATATCCCCCGCCAAAGATCATATTCCCCTCGGTGCCGTAAATTTGCAGGCCGAGCCCCGGATCCTTGGGGTGCGCAGGGTGGAAAAGGCGCCCCACATGAAACACGCCCAGCCAGCCGTTCACCATCTCAAAAAGGCAAAACACATTGTCCTCCGAAGCCATCGTGACCGGCTGGGTGCGCTCCATATGCACTACGACATCCCAGTAGTTGGCTTGATCTGGATCGGTGGCCTGGGCCAGAAAGCGGTTGTATTCGCTTTCGGGAACGATAAAACGCCGGGGCACCGAAATCGTGGCCATGCCCGTCACCCGCTTGCATGGCCCCAACAAGGTGACGATTTGCGAAGGCCCGTACGCATAATCAAAGAGCATGCCCCCGCTGTCCTGGGCGTAAAAGGCGCCTTCGCCATAGGGGTTGCCGCTCAAGGAGGGATGGTAACGGGTCGGCCCGGTGGCCACCGAGGCGAACCAATAAGGCGCACCCAAAACGCCCCGCTCGATCATCTCACGCAGCGGAGGATAGGCCGGATCGAGGGGGGAATTGGAGCTGGGTTCCACCAGCGCCTTGACCCCTGCCTTGCGCACAGCGGTGACGATGGCGGTGGCGTCTTCTAGCGTCGTGGCCATCGGCTTTTGCAAGAGAATGTGTTTGCCGGCCTCGGCGGCCTTGATGGCGAAGCGGGCGTGGGTCCCCGGGCCAGTAAGTACAAAGACCGCCTCGATGTCGGCCCGCTCAAGCATCTCTTCGTAATCCTGATATTGTTCGCGGGCACCAAAGAGCCGGGCACAAGCGGCAGTGCGCTCCGGGTACAAGTCGCAGACGGCCACCAAATCGGCATGTCTCATCAAATAAGGGAGGTAGTAAGCGGTAGCTACGACGCCGCAACCGACTACCCCGACCCGAACCTTCCTCTGTTGGGTGTTATTTGTCATTTCGCCCCCATCCATTATCCTCCTGGACCCGACCGCCCGACTATGGCCCGCTCGGATGCCGTCCCAGGTCGATGGCCTTGGCTCCAGGCTATAGGGAATACGTTTGTTTAAACCAACCCGCGCGCTTTGTAGGCTTCCGCTGCCTCGCGCACCAATCGGGCGTTCTCGTGCGCATCGTACTCGCGTTCCAATTCGTCGGCCAGGGCTAGCAGTTGCTCGTAATTGAGGCGGTAGGGCCGCAACGCCTCATAGACAGCCAGCACCTTTTCATTTGGGATCGAGGCCAGCTCGGCGGCGCGGCGCAGGTTGGCAGCGAGTTGTGCGAAACCGGCTTGTTCGGCGATGTCGGCCTGGGCTCGCAGGGTATCGGGGTGGATGGTGAAATCATCCGGGGCGACTTGACCGGCGCGAACGTTCTCCAGCGTCAAGTCGTCAAGCTTGCGGCCGGTGCGCGAGAGGATGCGCTCGTTCTCGTGCTCGCCAAGGGGATAGCGCATAGAAGGTTTAGGTTTATCGGCCATCGTTTCCTCTGAAAAGCGGTCTCTCTCCGGGCATCCATAACTGATCCGATCTGCGTTTCGACGGGGCATGGTCGCCCGGACGCAATGACACAGTCCATCGCACACAAGATAAGAGGCCGGGGGCATCTCGTCAAGTGGAATCGTACACCATGCCTTGTGCAAACCGACAGCGCAGCCCTCCCGAGCCTTTTCGCCCCTCGTAGCGCTATGCTATACTTGGCCTGTTGAACTCCTTCGGAAAGAGGCATGTATGCTCCAATTGCAGCGGCTCAAGGGCTTCGGGCGCACCCTGGTGTTGATGTGGAGTACAGACACCCAACGCAATATCCTTTATCTCTATCTGGAAGTGATCTTTGCGGGAGTACTCGCCGCTGCCGGCTCCTTTAACAGCGCCTACATTCTGCGCCTAGGGGGCTCTCGCGAATTGGTGGGCTTGCTCTCCTCGATCCCCTCGTTGGTAGCCATCTTTTTATTCATCCCCTCGGCGCGCATCCTCGAACGCCAGAAACATCACGGCCCATGGATCGTCGGCGGGTTGGTTCTGGCGCGCGCTG
>JACIWY010000229.1 GCA_014360745.1 Chloroflexota bacterium | reverse complement strand
GTATCCTGGCCCTCCGGCGTGATGATACCAAAACCACCCTTGTAATCCCAATTAGCCCAGGCGATGTCAAACTCTTGGAACACCGACAAGATATCGGCATACCAGGCCAGGCGGATCGCTTGGGGGCATTTTTCGTAACAGCCGAACTCGCCGCAGTAGATGGGCAGCCCTGTGCACACGTGCGCGATCAGCGGCCCCTGCATCGCCGCGACCATGCTGTTGCGATCGTAGGGCTGCACCGCCTGTTGATAGCGCTGCTCGACTTGCGCGGGCGTCAGGCCTCGTTCCTCCGCCAGGCGTTGGCTCAACGCGCGCAGTTCCGGCTCGCCCTCTTGCGGGATGATGCGCCCCGGATAATGGATCGGTCCGGCATAGGCCCCCCAGGGCGTCCAGGGCGCTCGATAGTGGGTTACCAGGAATGGCTCGTAAAAGTGATAGGTGAGGATCAGGTTGGGGTCGCCCTCCGGGATGCGCAGGTGGTCGTAGGTATGGGCCGAGTTCCACTCGTTGGAGCCCAACACGATCGTGCGCTCCGGCTCCAGCTCGCGCAATGTGGCATAGGCTCCGTGCGCCACCCGGTTCCAATCTTCGGGATCGCGGGCCACCGCCTCGTTGAGCAGCTCATAAGCCACCATATCGGTGGGCCAGGAGCCAACCTCCGCCGATAGGCTGCGCCACAGCCCGTTAAAACGCTCCGCCTCTGCCGGGTCGGTAAAGAGCATGGGCTGCTCGCGAGAGATGAAATGGTGGCTGCGCAAGATGTGCAGATCGAGGACACAACGCAGCCCGGCGGCCCGGCACCACTCCAGGGCCGAGTTCATCAGCGCCAAAGCCTCGGCGTCCAACTTGCCCTGCTTATCCCAAAGCTGCACCTCGTCGAAGGGCAAGCGGATATGATCATACCCCAGGCGGGCGATGTATTGCACATCGCGCTCTTGAAACCACTCCGCCCGCTCCTTACCGCGCCTTTCGCTCTGGCTCAGCCAGTGCGAGATGTTGACGCCCCGTTTGATTTCGAAGGACATGGTCGTTTCCTCCTTATGATCTTTCCCCAACCAACACCAATGGCAGGTCTAGTATCAGCCCGATAGGCCGATAACACGCGATGAGCCGAACGTCGTCCAGCACAAACAGGGTGGGCACGTACCCGTCGGTTTGGGCAAAGAAGGTGAGCGCTACCGCACGCCCGGCGTACGCGTCGAGATTCAGCGCCGCCTCTCGCCAGACGCTGCGCGGGTCGACGGCGGGAAGGGTCAGGAGATTATCCACCTGCTCGTCGCCGTATTGCACGCTCACCGACAACGTATCATAGGGTTGTTCCTCGGCGTTCTCGGCCAGCCACCAGAAGCGCAGCTCCACCGGCCCGGCCCCTAGGGGGATCTCGATGTACTGCCAAAGCTCGGCGCCCGCCCTATTCGCGCCGACTAGGTGCGCGCCTCGGCCGCTGTGCCCCTCATCCAGCCAAAGGATACCGCTAGCGCCCCAGGGCCACAGGCCCTCGCCCTCAAAGTCGCCGTTTTCGATCCGATCATCGCAGACCGGCGTAATCGTGGGCCAAGGGGTGGATGTGGGACGGATCGGTGTGATCGTCGGCGTGCCCGACGCCGTTGGCGTTATAGTGGCGCCGCCCGGCGTCGCGCTGGGCGATGCTGTCGGCGTGGGCGCAGCGCTCGGAACATAGCGCCAGACGCCAAAGCCGTTCGTCGCCGCCAAAACCTCCGGCGGATTCCCCGGCAAGGCCAGCACAGCGAGCACATAGAGGTTGCCCCAGGGCACGGGCGCGCCCAGCGTGACCCAACTGGCCGCCCGGTCATCGGAGGCGCGCACCTGGCCAAAGCCGCTGAACAACGTGCCGTCACTGGCATAGGCTGGCGAAAGGGCCAGGCACCTTGCCCAGGGATCGGCCAGGCCGCCGTTGGCTGCCGCCCAGTTGTCGCCGCCGTCGGTCGATTTGAACACGCCGCCCGTCCGGCTGGCGGCATAGATCGTCCGGTCGTCAGCGTAGGCGGGCGAGAAGGCCAGGTCCATGATCTCCAGCTCGCTGAGCCCAGTGTTGGCCGGGCTCCAGGAGGCGCCGCTGCTCGTCGAGCGGTAGATGCCGGCGCCACCGAGGCCGGCCAGGATGGTATGATCTACGGCATAATTGGGCGAAAAAGCCAACGCCTCGACCGACTGCGCCGGCAGACCGGCATTGATGGCGTTCCAGGTATCACCGCCGTCGGTGGAGAGGAATAGGAGGCCACCACGAGCGCCGACCAGTACGCTCCGGTCGTTGGCATAATCCGGCGAGACGGCCAAGCTACGTAAAGCCGTAGTGCTCAGGCCGTTGTTGACCGGCGTCCAGTTGTTTCCTCCATCGCTGGAACGGAGCATGCCCCCGCCATCAAAGGCGACCAAAACGGTGCGATCGTTGGCGTAAGCCGGCGAGATAGCCACCTCCACGGGCCATTGGGCCAGCTCGTCCCTGACCCGCGTCCATGTCTGAGCGCCATCAGTGGAACGGTAGATGCCAACGTACCCAGCGGCGGCAAAAAGCGTTCGATCCACGGCATAGGCCGGCGAACAGGCCAGAGAGACGATCTGCAGAGCCGAGATGCCGGCGCTGGCTGGGCTCCACGTATCGCCCCGATCCGTCGAGCGATATACGCCCGTCGAGGCGCTGCCAGCATAGAGTGTGCCATCGTTGGCATAGCCCGGCGAGATGGCCAAGCTGAATATCGCGTTGGCCCGCGGGACGGCGCCGGCGGGCTGCCATGTCGTGCCGCCATCGACGGAGCGATAGATCGCCCCGCCCTCGGCGCCGACGAACAGGGTCCGGTCGCTGATGTATTGGGGCGAGACGGCCACGCTGCTCACGTCAATACCCGCCAGCCCTGCTAGGGCCCAGTTCACGCCTCCGTTGGTCGAGACGTAAAGGCCGGCCCGTGTGGCAACGAATAGCGTCTGGTCACTGGCATAGGCGGGCGAAAAGGCGACCTTGTAAAAAAGAGTGCCGGGCAGGCCGTTGTTGATGGCGCTCCACGACGCGCCGGCATTGGTCGAGCGGAACAGGCTGCCGCCGCTGACGGCGATGACGGTCTGATCCACGCCATAGTTGGGCGAGATGGCCAGGTCGCTGAAATAGGTCTGGGTGATGCCCTGAGTGGCGGTGATCCAGGTGCTGCCACCGTCCACCGACTTGAAGACGCCGTTGCCAAAGCTGGCTGCATAGAGGGTGCGGTCAGCGGCAAAGCTGGGAGAGAGGGCCAGCGCCCTGGTATTCATTGCCCATATCGTATAGTTGAGGTTCTGCCAGGTGTCACCACCATCCAGGGAACGGACGATGCCTGTGTGCCTGGTGGCGGCATAGACGGTGCGGTCGCCAGCATAGCCCGGCGACAGGACCACGTCGTAGACATCACCGCTGAAGGTGAACGAGCCGCTGGGTGCCCAGGAATTGCCGCCATCGGTGGAGCGGAAAAGGCCTGCGCCGTCCATCGCGGCAAAGAGCGTTCGGTCGGAACCAAAGGCCGGCGAGATGGCCAGGTTGTTGGCCGTTCCGCCGTTCATCCCCTGAGAGGCGCTCAACCACGAACCATCTTGGGGATAAAGCGCGAGCGAAGCAGGGAGCATTGCAGCTATGGCGGTTAACAAAAAGACGATGGCGAGAAGGGGGAACTTGTTCATGGCCATTCCTCTTTTCTGGAAGCGACTCGTCTGACCCCCTGGTAGATCGGCCTTTGGTATCCTCACCCGTTTGGATGTATGATGGAGCAAAAGCACGACAATGACGTTCGACGGATCGTGTTCCGGGCTTCTTTTGGGGAGGTGCCAGACATGTCAACGATCACCTCTGTGAACCTACTTGTCGATGGGTATTTGATCACAGGAGAAGTAAAAACGGAGGAACGCCGACTCTTGGATATTTTGAACGACGACTCCTCCGACTATGTATCCCTCGACCAAGCGCGCATCTATCGCTTAGATGCCCCTGACGAGCCCGTCGTCACTCTCGATACCATCCTGGTGAACAAGCGCTCGTTGAACCTGGCCGTCGTCACCGCTGAGCGACCGGCGCCACCGAGGCAGCGAGAGCTTCTGTACGTGGAAAAACAAATCAACCGCGCCTTTATAACCGTGCCACATTGCCAGGTATGGGGGCAGGTGCACCTGCCCTATTCCCCCTTCCCCGTTACTCCCGAAAGCTATCTGACCAGAGATGCGGATGCCTTTTTCCCCATCACCCAGGCCGAAGTGAGGTCCGATGAGAGCAGCTATCGGCTCGAGCGCGGCGCAGCCCAGGTCGTTTTGGTGCGCAAGGCTGCCATCGGCGTCTTTTCTCTGCTGCTCGATAGTCCTGAGCGTTCGTGACGGTTTGCCGGCTTGGCGCGGGCGCGCGTCGAACTGCTACCTATCCCTACGGAAGCTTGCTGACGACCTGCGCAAACTCTTCTTCGCTCAAAGCGCGCATCGTCTGCGTGGTCACCAGGCCGTTCTGAACCGTCTCGATCACCCGTTCGGCCATGGCCAGGTCGTCGGGTGCATCATAGATCGACACAAAATCATATTGCCCCAGCGTGCACCAGGTGCCGATGAGGCGAATGCCCGTCCCTTCCAGTTTAGCCCGGTGCTTTTTAATGATCTCGGGCATATCCTTGATACGCTCTATGCCCTCGCGCGTGTACTTGCCCAGGACGATATACCCTGCCATTGTCGGCCCCCTTTCATCGGGCTGTCTAGACATGACACCAGCGCATCGCCCAGCCCCAAGCGAGGCGCCCTACGAACTCTTCCCCAGACGCGTGCCCGCGCCAAGAAAAATGAGGTTGGGGCTTTTGCACAGATGGCGATAGGGCAAAGATGAGGAATATGACGGCAACCACCTTAGGATTATCGAACCCTATTTCAATTTAACAGATTCTTATGGAAGACGCAAGTGATTGCCTGAGCTCTTGGCCCCATCTTTTTCAGGCCCCGAACTTTGCAAGAGGGTGTTAAAAAAATCGGCGCAGAATTGGCGTTACCACTAGCTGTAGTAGTTATCAAGCTCCCCTGGCCCTATATATAGATCCGTTTCAATTCACAGATATATTTTCCCCAAACGCTCCTCTATGAGCGCTTGCATCGTTTTGCCACAGGGTAGTAAGATAAGTCCGGGTATTGTGGGCGCATGGGTCAAAGGCGGGTATCCGCAACGGGGCTGGGTACGCAAAATGCAAGTCATCACCGTGGCGAATCTCAAAGGCGGAGTGGGTAAGACGGCTACGACACACGCTCTTGGTGTTGTCCTCGCTCAGCACCTGGGCCGGCGTGTTCTCTTGGTAGATGTCGACCCTCAGGCGAGCCTAAGCAGCGCCTGCGGGATCGAGCACGCCGATGAGAGTTCCCTGGCCGAGGTGCTGGGCGGCGAGACCTGGGGGCAATTGCCCCTCAGTGATGTCATCCGGCAGATAGAGCCCAACCTGGCCGTCGCCCCGGCGAGCCCCCGGCTGGCCGCCATCGAACAAAGCCTCAAGACGCGCATCCGCCGCGAGATGGTGCTTAAAGATGCTTTGACTACTGTATCCGGTGATCGCAGCCGGGCCAGGCGGGGCGAGATCGGCGATGCTCAATATGACATTGTGCTCATAGACACGCCGCCCAGCTTTGGCCTGTTGACGGTCAATGCCCTGGTAGCCGCCGATGGCGTGCTCGTGCCCTGTCGCCCCGAGATCATGAGCCTACGCAGCCTACGGATCTTTATGAGAAGGCTGGAAGACGTTCTCCCCTTTCACCCGCGCTTGAAGATCCTCGGTGTCCTGCCGACTTTTTTCGATCGCCGTTTTACTCATCACCAATCGATGCTGCACATGATGCGCACCGCTGGTTACCCCATTTTGCCTGTGACCATCGGCCGCTCAGTGCGCGTCGCCGAGGCTGCCGAGGTGGGGCAGAGCGTCGTCTCGTACGCGCCGGATAATGAGCGCACCCTGGAATACATGGTCCTCGGCTCCATCGTCGATGCCTGGCTTCAGGATCAAGCCCGCTCTCCACAAGCTCAGGCCAGCTTTTCCACCGCCCGTTGGGCAAAGGTCGAGAGGGGCACTCCGTAGGGGCATTGTTGGTCGCACAGATGGCATGAATCGCAAAAGGCGATGAAATCTCTTGCGCGCGCGGCTTCTTTGCGTAGGTTCGCCTCAAGCTCCTCGCTGACGCCAAAAGCCTCGTACCATTCCAGATAGACGGCGAAACGTTGCACCGGGATATTAAAGGGGC
>JACIWY010000228.1 GCA_014360745.1 Chloroflexota bacterium | reverse complement strand
TGCCCACCGCTCCCTTGAAACCCTTGCCGCGAATCTGGGGCAATAGTCGATCTATCTGATGGAGATCTTCTAAAAAGTCTTGGCCATACTGGGCCAATCGGTAGCCCACCGTGGTCGGCTCGGCCGGCTGGATGTGGGTATAGGCCATAGCTGGCGTATCGGCCTCGGCCTCGATGCGCTCCGCCAAGGCCGCCAACACCTCGCCCAGCCGTTGACGGACAAGCGTCAGCGACTGGCGCAGACGCAGCGCATCGGCATTGTCCTCCACATCCATGCTGGTGGCACCCAGGTGAATGATGGCCCCGCCCAATGGGCATTGTTCGGCATAGGCGCGCACTTCGGCCATCAAGTCGTGGCGCAGCCCCGCCTCGATCTCTTGCGCCCGCTCCCAATCGACGTCGTCCTGATGTGCGCGCAGGTCGGCCACTTGATCCTCGGTGACCAGGCCAGCCTCGGCTTGAACTTCCGCCAGAGCCACCCAGATGCGGCGCCACAGCCGGCGCTTGTTGATCTCGGACCAAATCCGACGCATTTCCTCGCTGCCGTAGCGCCAGCTAAAGGGGGATAGATAGGTATCGTGGGTGTATTCGGGCACGGAATTCCTCCCCGACGCTAGACAAAATCCAACGCGGCGCGCACACCGTTGCGAAAGAGGGCCAGCCCCAACCCTCCGTAGGCGCCACGGCTCCAACGCGGATGTTGATGGGGCCAAATATGGTTTTCCGGATGGGGCATCAATCCCAGGACGTTGCCCCCCAAATTACAAATGCCGGCGATGTCGTCCACCGAACCGTTCGGGTTGGCGGGATAGCCCGCTTCGGGCCACACGGCGACATCGCGAGAGGCGCGATCAACGTCGACCGCGTGGATGGGCTGCACATAACGAAGGGCCACTAGGCCTTGATGCCACAAATCCCGCCGCGTCGGCTCATCGGGCACGGCCAAGCGCCCTTCGCCGTGGGCCACCGGGCAGAGGATGTCCTCTTTGAGATCCTTGGTGAACAAACAGCGACTATTGCCCACCGCGCGCAATCGTACCCAGCGACATTCGAAATGCCCCCGGCGGTTAAAGGTCAGCGTCACCCGTTGCTCGGGCGCCGGGCCGGGCAAATAGCCGGCTTTGACCAACGCCTGAAAGCCGTTGCAGATGCCCAGAACGGGTTTGCCCTCGGCGACAAAGCGATCCATCTCGTCGCGAAAGCGGATGGTGAGGTCGCTCGCCCATAAACGTCCGGCGCCCAGGTCGTCGCCGTAGGAAAAGCCGCCGGGCAATACCAGCATTTGATAGTTGGCGAAATGATCCGCGCCAGCGATAACGCGGTTGATATGGACAATGCTGGGCTCACCGCCGGCCAACTCACAGGCTACGGCAGCGTCTCGATCGCGATTGGTGCCGGGAGCGTGCAAGATCATGACCCTCGGCCTTTTCATGGCATCCTTCTCTCCTCGGGCAGATGGCCGCGCCAGGCCCGCCTCAGGGCTTCGAGAGGCAAAGAGAACAACGTGCCTCCATCTCGACAACTTTGGATCACCAGCCGTGGATCGAGGATGACCTGACCGATGCGCGCCCAAGGGACATCGGCCAAGAGCGCCTCAAAAGCGTCCACGTCCTCGGGCGAGACCTCCACCAAATAGCGCCCGTTGGATTCGGAGAAGAGCAACCAATCGTCCGCCAGCGGCCCTTCTGAGGAGCATATCTGGCCCAGGTTCACGACCGCGCCCAATTCTCCGGCAAAGGCCGTCTCGGCCAGGGCTACGGCGAGCCCTCCCTCCGAGAGGTCATGGCAGGCGCGCACCAAACCTCGGCGCATGGCGCGATGCAGCGCGCGAGCGGTCATCGGCCCCCTCTCGGCCAGGCCCGGCGCACGGTTGCCCACAAAGCCTCGCAAGCGCCAATAATAAGACCCGCCCAGCTCGCGGCGGGTTTCGCCCAGTATATAGAGGGCATCCCCCGCCTTTTTGAGGTCCATCGTGCAAGCCCGGTTGATGTCGGGGACGATGCCCAAGGCCGTAATGAGCAAGGAAGGGGGGATGGACACTTGGCGTCCGGAGACGGAATCTAAATACTCGTTGTTCAGACTATCCTTGCCGGAGACAAAGGGCGTGCCATAATGAATCGCGCCGTCGTAACAACCCTTGCAGGCGCGCACCAAGCTGCCCAGTCGATCGGGCAGGTTGGGGTTGCCCCAGCAAAAGTTGTCCAGGATGGCGATTCGCTCCGGATCGGCACCCACAGCGACGACATTGCGCACTGCCTCGTCGATGGCCGAGACGGCCATGGCGTACGGATCCAGCGCGCCGTAGGCGGGGTTCATGCCGCAGCCCAGCGCCAGCGCCCTGAGCTCCTCACGAGCCTCCAGCGGGCGCAGCACCGCCGCATCGGAGGGGCCGTCCGCGCGCAAGCCCACGAAGGGCTTGATGAGCGTGCCGCTCTGCACCTCGTGATCGTAGCGGCGCACCACGTCCTCCTTGCTGCGCACGTTGGGATGGGCCAGGATTTGCAACAGCAAGTAGGCCAGCTCCTCCCCGAGTGGAGCTTCTGAGGCCGCGGGCTCCGGATGGCTCGGCCGCGTCCAAGCGGCCTCCAGCGAACGTTGGGGCAGCCCCTCGTGCAAAAAGGCCATAGACATGTCGGCCACCACATCATCACCATAGAATAAGCGCAGGCGGCCATCGCCGGTAAATGTGCCGATGACGGTCATTTCGACGGAAAAGGCGGCACAGACCTCGCTCAAACGGTCTTTGTGCTCCGGCGGCACGGCCAAGACCATGCGCTCCTGGGCCTCGGAAAGCCAGATCTCCCAGGGCTGCAATCCTTGATATTTGAGCGGCACCGTCGCAAGCTGCACCTGGGCGCCCACCTTTTTGCCCATCTCGCTCACAGCCGAAGAGAGGCCGCCGGCGCCGCAATCGGTGATGGCCGTATAAAGGCCTTCGTCGCGAGCGACGAGGATGGCGTCTAGGGTCATTTTTTCCGTAATTGGGTTGCCGATCTGTACCGCCCCGCCGGAGATCTCGCCCGTTTCGTCGGTGAGGCTGATGGAGGAAAAGGTGGCGCCATGTAGGCCGTCTCGTCCGGTGCGCCCACCAAGCACCACCACCAGGTCGCCGGCGCGGGCCCCTCGCGGGTGGGCGCCCTTGGGGGCTATGCCCACGCAGCCGCAATAGACCAAAGGATTGGCCGTATAGCCGGGCTCAAAGAGGATGGCGCCGTTTACAGTGGGGATGCCCATTTTGTTGCCATAATCCTCGATGCCTGACACCACACCGTTATAGATACGGTTAGGATGCAATACCCCGCTGGGCAGGACGCTCATGTCGGCGTCCAAGGGGCCGAAGCAGAGCACATCGGTGTTGGCAATGGGCCGCGCCGAAACGCCCATGATGTCGCGCACCACGCCGCCCACACCAGTGTTGGCCCCGCCAAAGGGCTCCAGCGCCGAGGGGTGATTATGGGTCTCGACCTTGATAGAGACCTCGTACTCATCGGTATAGTCAACGATACCGGCGTTATCGACAAAGGCCGACAGCACCCACGGCGCGGCGATATGCTGCGTAGCGGCTTGCAGATAGGTGCGAATGAGGCTCTCGATCTGCTCTTCACGCTCGAGCTCGCCATCGCGTTCGCGGTACGAAATGCGCGCCTTAAAGGTCTTGTGCACGCAATGCTCTGACCAGGTCTGGGCCAGGCTTTCCAGCTCTACGTCGGTGGGCTCGCGGCCCTCGGCCTGAAAATAGCGCTGGATGGTGCGCATTTCGTTCAGATCGAGGGAAAGCAGCCGCTCGCGCGAGAGGCGCACCAAGGCCTCCTCGTCCAAGTCGCAAATGGGCACAACCCGCGCCCGGATCTCGCCCTGCGGCACCTCCATGCCCACATGAGGCGTTAACTCGCCCAGTTCATAGTATTGGATAACCTCGTTAAAAAGCAGGCGCTGGGCGATGGTCCGCGCCTCTTGTTCCGATACCTCGCCATGAAGCAGATAACCGTGGCCAGTGGCTACGGCGGTGAGGGCTTCTATCCCTAACAACTTGGCTCGGGCCAGCACATTGCCCGCCACGCTATCGGTGACGCCCGGCAACAGGCCCACTTCGACACGCATGGCGCTCATGGCGCTATACGCAGAGTCCGACGGCGAGGCCAAAGGCCCCTCCCCTTCCCAGATAAGGCGCCATTTCGGGCGCTGCACGATGGGGTCGGCCAATAGCTCGTTCGCTAATCGGGCCACTTGGCTATCGGTTAGTTTGCCGCGCAGGAAATAGAGCGCGTAGGGGATGACGCGTGTCACGCCGGTGATGCCCAAAGCGGCTATATCGGCCAACATGTAATCTTGTGGCGTTTCCCCTTCGCGGGGCATGACTTCTACACGGTAGATGCGGTCCACAGCTTTGCCTCGATCGTGTGACTGCAAGTAGTCGGGCAGGTAAAAACCACAACAACCGAAGGTTGCCAACCTCTGCCTGGCCGGCCAGGCGTTATGGTTGCAATTGATAGTTCGGCGCCTCTTTGGTGATCACCACGCTGTGAGGATGGCTTTCTATATAGCCAGCGTTGGTGATGCGCACCCATCGCGCTTTCTCACGGAGCTCTTGCAGATTGGCCGCGCCGACGTAGCCCATGCCGGCGCGCACCCCGCCGATCAACTGAAAGATGGCATCGGACAGGCTGCCCTTGTAGGCTACGCGCCCTTCGATCCCCTCGGGCACCAGCTTGCTGGCGGCTTGCGTCGTCAGATTTTGTTCGGTGCTGGCGGGCACGCTTTGGCCGGTGGCATAGCGATCGCGGCCAAAACCGCGCATGGCGCCCACCGAGCCCATGCCACGATATTCTTTGAAGCGGCGCCCCTCATAGATGACCACCTCGCCCGGGCTCTCATCCACGCCGGCCAATAGGTTGCCAAGCATGACGCAACTGGCGCCGGCGGCCAAGGCTTTGACCACGTCGCCCGAATAGCGCAGGCCACCGTCGGCGATGATGGGCACACCGTACTTGGCTGCCTCTTCGGCGCAAAGCATCACTGCGGTCAGCTGCGGCATGCCCACGCCGGCCACGATGCGGGTGGTGCAGATCGATCCGGCCCCCACGCCGACTTTGACCGCGTCGGCGCCGGCCAGGATCAGATCGCGGGTGCCCTCGGCGGTGACGACATTGCCGGCGATGATAGAGATCTCGGGATAAAGGGTACGCAATTTTTCGGTAGCCTTGAGCACCATCTCTGAATGGCCATGGGCAGTGTCGACCGAGAGCACATCGACACCGGCGGCCACCAACGCCGCCGCACGCTGGGCCATGTCGGGGCCCACGCCGACGGCCGCGCCCGCCAGGAGGCGCCCGCCGGCGTCTTTGGCGGCAAAGGGGTAGTCGCGTCTCTTTTGGATATCCTTGACCGTGATCAAACCCTTGAGGTGGTAGTTCTCGTCCACCAAAGGCAGCTTCTCGATGCGGTGCTGCTGCAAGATCTTTTGCGCTTCTTCCAGCGTCGTGCCGATCGGCGCCACGACCAGGTTCTCGCTGGTCATGTATTCGCTGACCGGCTTGTTGTCGTCCTCGGCAAAGCGGATGTCGCGGTTGGTCAGGATGCCGATCAGTTTGGGCCCCTGAGTGATGGGCACGCCGGAGATGTGATAATTGGCCATGATGGCTTTGGCTTCGGCCAGGCTGGCCGTCGGCGGAAGGGTGATGGGATCGACGATCATGCCCGATTCGGAGCGCTTGACCTTGTCCACCTCGGCGGCCTGCGCTTCGATAGAGCAATTGCGGTGAATGATGCCCAACCCCCCCTCGCGCGCCAGGGCGATGGCCATGCGCGCCTCGGTGACGGTATCCATAGCGGCCGAAAGCACGGGGATGTTCAGGCGGATTTTGGCGCTGAGCTGCGTGGAGACATCGACCTCTGCAGGCAACACCTGCGACCTGCCCGGCACCAGCAGCACGTCGTCAAACGTGAACCCTTCCATCCAGCGGTTAGTGTCCAAGGTCATGCACTCCTCCTTGTCGAAAGGCAGCGAACCCGAGGCCCCGCGCTATTGGATAAACACACCTCGTGGCCCCCAGCCGTCCTTTCATTAAAAGGGGCCTTTTACTTTTCTATCGGCCAGCGCAAAGCGACGAGATCGTTGCGCTCGGCCCCCACAGAGATCATGGATATCGGCACGCGCAAGATGTCCGCAATGCGTTGGCAGTAAAGCCGTGCGGCTTTGGGCAACTCTGCCCAAGTGCGCGCCGAACTGATATCATCCTCCCACCCC
>JACIWY010000227.1 GCA_014360745.1 Chloroflexota bacterium | reverse complement strand
CACGCAGACCATCAAGCTCGCCGTCATTACTGGCAAACACGCTTTTGACGTTCCCGAGTTCACCCGACTTTGGCGCCGCATGGGCGGCGTAGACGTCTATGAACAGGATTTGGAAAACTGGGCCGCCGACGTGGGCCATGTGCGCGACCAATACGACGCCCTGCTCTTTTACCACTTTTACGCAGAACCACCGGATGAGCCCTCTCAGCGCGCGCTTCAGGCCTTGGGCGAGACCGAGCAGGGGGTGATCGTCATGCATCATGCCCTACTCGCCTTCCTGCATTGGCCGGCCTGGTCCGCCTTGGTGGGCATCGCCGACCGGCACTTTCGCTACTATCACGACCAGTCGGTGCCGGTACGCATCGCCGATCCCGAGCACCCTATCACCAAAGGGCTGGCGCCATGGGCCATGTCCGACGAGACCTACACACTGGCCGAGCCCGATGCCAAGAGCCACGTTCTGTTGACCACCGACCACCCACAGAGTTTGCGCGCCCTGGCCTGGACCCGCGAGCATGGGCGGGCACGAGTGTTTGTTACGGCGTTGGGCCATGGCCCCGAGGCCTATCGCGACCCCAGCTTCCAGATCATCCTGCGCCGGGCCATCGAATGGACGGCAAGGCGGCTCTGACTCGTCAGGAGGAGACAAGATGAGAACTCTACAACTCGGTGTATCCGACTTGATCGTCCCGCGCATCGCGCTGGGCTGTATGCGCCTCAGCCAAGATCGCGCCGAGGCGCTGCGCACGATCCGTACCGCGTTAGATGCCGGCATCACCTTCTTTGACCACGCGGATATCTATCAGCGGGGCCGGGCCGAAGAGACCTTCGCTGCCATCTGGGAAGAAGCGCCTCATCTACGCCAGTCGATCTATCTGGAGAGCAAGTGCGGCATTCGTGTGGCCGGCGACACCGATCCACGGGCGCCTTTTCGCTACGATTTTAGCTACGAACATATTATCTCAGCGGTGGAGGGCAGCCTGCGTCGCCTCAAGACCGACTATCTGGATGTGTTGCTCCTCCACCGCCCCGATGCCTTGATGGAGCCGGAAGAGGTGGCCCGCGCCTTTGACGAACTGCATGCGACGGGCAAGGTGCGTTGGTTCGGCGTCAGCAACCATACCCCAGGGCAGATCCAGTTGCTTCAGCGCTGGGTCAACCAGCCCTTGATCGCCAACCAATTGCAACTCAGCTTGGAACATACCAACCTCATCGATGAGGGCATCTGGATGAACCGCTCCGACCTGCCCGAACCCTCCCGCGGCGAGGGGACGCTCGATTTTTGTCGGCTGCACAACATCACCATCCAGGCCTGGTCGCCGCTGGCCGGGGGTCGGCTCGGCGGTCGCCGGCCGGAACACGCTGACCCGCGCCTGGAGCGTACCTCCGCCGTCGTAGCCGAGATGGCCGCGGAAAAAGGCATCAGCCCGGAAGCCATCCTCGTGGCCTGGATCCTCCGCCATCCGGCGCGGATTTTGCCCATCATCGGTACGATGAACCCGGAGCGCATCGCCAACGCCTGTCGGGCGGACGAGATCGAGCTGACACGCGAAGAGTGGTATCGCCTGTACGAAGCCGGGCGCGGCGTCAGGGTGCCATAGGCAAGGGGGTGTTATGAAATACCGTCAATTGGGGAACTCGGGCGTGCGAGTCTCGGCGGTCGCCTTGGGGACGGGCGGCCAATGGGGAGGGCGGGTCGACGTACCCGCCGCCAAACGGATCGTCGCCGCCGCTCTCGACCACGGGATCAACTATATCGATACCGCCGACATCTATGGTACCTGGTACGACGGGCGGCCCCTGGCAGAAGAGTTCTTGGGCGAGGCGCTGCAGGGCATCCCCCGCGACCACTACGTCCTCGGCACCAAGGGCTTTAACACCGTGCCGATCCAGGAGGGCCCCAACTCATGGGGGGCATCGC
This sequence comes from Chloroflexota bacterium, assembly GCA_014360745.1. GTDB lineage: Bacteria > Chloroflexota > Anaerolineae > UBA1429 > UBA1429 > JACIWY01. The sequence continues at coordinate 4,332 of JACIWY010000227.1, read as the reverse complement.
GCTACCACCTAATGAATGCCCTCGACGCCAGCCTACGTCGCCTGCGCCTCGACCATGTGGACCTCTATCAGATCCATCGCTTTGACGAAGCCACGCCGATGGAGGAGACGATGCGCACCCTCGACGAGATGGTGCGTTCCGGCAAGGTGCGCTACATCGGCGCTTCCAACTATGCGGCCTGGCAAATCTGCCGCTGCAACGACCTGGCCGAGCGCTACGGCTGGCCGGCGTTCATTACCACGCAGGCCCACTATAACTTGTTGGAGCGCGAGGCGGAGAAGGAATTGGTCCCCTTCTGTCGGACGATGAAGGTGGGCCTTTTGCCCTATTTCCCCCTGGCCAATGGTCTCTTGGCCGGTCGCTATGAACAGGGCCAGCCGCCGCCCCCAGACAGCCGCGCCGCCGCTTTTGAGCGCACCCGCCGCTACCTGAACCGCTATGCCACGGCGCAGAACTATGCCCTGTTGGCCAAGCTGACCGCTTTCGCCGAGGACCGAGGTCATACCTTGGCCGAGTTGGCCATCGCCTGGCTGCTCACCGAGCCCGCGACGGCGACGGTTATCACCGGCGTCAGTTCGGTGGAGCATATGATCGCTAACGCCGCCGCGGCAGATTGGGCGCTGAGCGAGCAAGAGCAGGCTGAGATTCGCCAGCTTCTCGAAGGCCAAAGCGACTGAGAGGATAGGCTTGCCATGTTCCCGTGAAAGCGCCTATCCAACCCTCCTATCCCTCTTGGCATATGGGGCGAATTGAACGCCAAGGGCCAACATTGGCCGGGGCGCAACCAAGTGAATGCAACGGAATGGGTCCATCAACACAGGGTAAAAAATGAGCACCAGTCACCGTCTTGCGCCGCAACTTGGGCCGTGGCAAGGTCGAAGGGATCGGGCTTGCCACGGAAAAGGCTATCTATCACCCCGGTCACTCATCGAACCACTTTTCCCCCGGCAGCAGGTGTGCCCGGGCTACGTCGTCGTCGATCTCGATGCCAAGGCCCGGCTTGCCGGTAAAATGGAAATAGCCCTCGCGGATCACGGGCTCGTCCTGGGCGATCAAATCTTCGAACCAATCCACGTCCATGGCGTGAAACTCCATCACCAAAAAGTTGGGGATGGCCGCCGAGAGATGGGCGGCGGCAAAGGTGCCGATGGGCCCGGTGATGTTGTGCGGCGCCACGGGGATATAGTACATATCGGCCAACGCGGCGATCTTGAACGCCTCTAACAGGCCTCCAAGCCGCGAGATGTCGGGCGAGACAATGTCCACCGCCTGCTTCTCGATCAACTCTTTAAAGCCGAATTTACGAAAATAGTTCTCGCCAGTGCAAATCGGCGTCTTGGTGTCTTGGGTCACTTTGACCAGGGCGTCGATGTTCTCCGCCGGGATCGGATCCTCCAGCCACATGATTTCGTACTTGGTCAGGCGATCGGCCAACTTGATGGCATCGTTGACGTTAAAGGCCCAGTGACAATCGAAACAGATATCGGTCTCGGGGCCCACCGCCTCGCGCACGGCGGCGACGACGGCCTCCATTTGAGCCAATTGCCCGTTGCTCAGGCAGCGGTTAAAGGCATCGTGTTGCCAGGCTAGGGGCACATCCAGATCGAACTTGAGCGCCGTCCAGCCCGCGGCCAACACCTCCTTGGCCCGCGCGGCGTAGGCTTCGGGCGTGTGCGTGGCGCGCGCACATGCTTTGGTCTTGTCGCGCACGGTGATGCGTCGGGCCTCGGTGTCGCTCTCCAGCGATTCGCCAGCATGACAGTCGGCATAGAGACGCACGCGCTCGCGGTGCCTGCCCCCCAGCAGTTGGTACACCGGCGCGCCCAGCGCCTTACCGGTGATATCCCACAAGGCGAACTCGACTGCCGTAATGGCCGTGACCGAGGTTCCCGCCAAACTGCCGACGCCGGACATGCTACGAATCAGCTTTTCATAGAGGCGCCCCACGTCCATAGGGTTCTCACCGATGAGCAGCGGCTTCATGGTGCGCAGCATCTCGTTGACGCCCACACCCCAAAAACACTCCCCCCAACCGTAAAGCCCCTCATCGGTGTCGACGCGCACCACCAACCAATCAAAGTTGCCAGCCAGCGCGGCCCAACGGATATCTGTGATCTTCATGTCTGCGCCCTCCCGCGGAAATGATTCGCGGCGCAAGGATAAAGGCATGGGGCAGTACATGTCAAGCTCCTGTTTATTTTATCCAAGACGGCGCTATACACTCTCGCTCTCTTGTGTTATATTACTCCAAGCCTCTCGCGCACTCGTTTTCATTTGGAGAATGATCCATGCGCGCCTTTTTCATGAACCTTGGCCCGCTGGCCCTCTGTATTGCGCTGGTTGTAACCTTCACACCGAAGGCCGGGGCCGCGCCCGGCGGATGGTTCAGCAACGGTCCCTACGGCGGGCTGGTCAACGCTCTTGTGCCCTCGCCCCATTACGCTTCCGACCGTACCCTCTTTGCCGCCACCGGTAACGGCGTGTTCGTCTCTCGGGATGGTGGAGATACCTGGGCCACCACGCCCGGCGATCTTGCTTGGTTCTCGGTCTGGTCACTGGCTATCGCCCCTGATTTTACCCTTTTTGCGGGGACTTTGGAGGCGGGCATCTATCGCTCTCGGGATGGCGGTCTTTCTTGGGTGGATGTTTCAGGCGTTTACGGCGACGCGGCAGTGTATGGGTTAGCCACCTCGCCGGCCTATGCCAACGACGGCACACTATTCGCGGCCACCGACTATCGCGTGCTGCGCTCGCGCCACCGGGGCGATTCCTGGGAGGAGGCCAACAACGGCCTGCCCGAGGAGGTTGTCTACGCTGTCGCACTCTCCCCCGCCTATGCCACTGATCGCACGGTATGGGCGGCCGTGGCCGGCTATGGCATCTATCGCTCCACCGATGGCGGCGACTCCTGGCAACCCGCAGGCGAAGGCTTGACCTTGCCCGACGTGTGGGCCATCGCCCCCTCGCCCCAATATGCGACAGATCGGACGGTATTTGCCGCCACGGGAGGCGATGGCGTCTTTGTCTCCGGCGATGGCGGCATCACCTGGAAGCCCTCGCGGACGGGCATGGGCCTGGCGCTGGTATGGAGCTTGGCTCTCTCTCCGGCCTATGGCCAAGATCGCACCTTGCTGGCCGGAACCGGCGGCGGTGGGGCCTATCTTTCCACCGACGGCGGCACCACCTGGCGCGAGGCCAATGTCGGCCTGAGCGATCCGGCGATATGGGGGGTGGCCTTTTCGCCTAATTACCATGTAGACCGAACCCTCTTTGCGGGCAGCGAGACACGAGGCGTCTTTCGCTCCACGAATGCCGGCCATTCCTGGCAGCAAAGCAGTTTTGGTCTGAACAACCTACCCACCTACGCGGCTTCGTTCTCGCCCGATTATGCTCACGACAGAACCGTATTCCTGGGGACGGCCACGGGTTGCTATTGTTCGCAGAATGGGGGCCACACCTGGGCGCTACTGGGATTGAGCGGTTCGGCGGGGCCCCTGGCAGTAACAGCCTTGGGCCTCTCGCCCGATTATGCCGCTGACGGCACCCTCTTTGCCGCCACGGGCGAGGGCATCTATGCCTCGCGCAACCGTGGCCAATCTTGGACGCGGGCCACGACGGATATGAACCTTGAACAGCGTCTGGTGCTGAGCCTGGCGGTTCCCCAGAGTTTTGGCAGCCAACGGATCGCCTTGGCGGGCACCGACGGCCTAGGTGTGCTGCGCACCAGCGATGGTGGCGAATACTGGGCCTATGCCAACACCGGCCTGCCCGATGGGGCCCATGTGTGGACGGTGGCCGCGTCACCACATTTCGCCAGCGACTGTACGGCCTTTGCCGCCTTGGCCGAGGGCGGCGTTTATCGCTCTATGAACTGTGGCCAGAGTTGGACATCGGTGGGCGCACAATTGGCCGGATATGAGATCTGGGCCTTGGCTTTATCGCCCAACTATGCCGACGACAGGACCTTGTTCGCCGCCGGGCAAAATGCCGAAGGCAAGCCGGGCGCCTTCCGTTCCACCAACCGGGGGACGAGCTGGACGCCCATCCTGACCCAACTGGGCGATTCGGCGGTCTGGTCGTGGGCCTTTTCCCCTGCCTATGCCACCGACCGCACGGTGCTGGCCGGAACCTCCGACCAAGGCGTATTGATCTCTCGCGACGGCGGCCTGACCTGGTCTGCTGTGGGGGGTGGCCTTTTCGGCAACCGTTTGGCCATCTGGTCGCTATCGGTCTCGCCGAGCTTTGCACAGGACCATATCGTGTTCGCCAACACTCTCGCCGGCATATGGCGGGCAGCACCCCAGGCTCTCTACACTCCGCTTCTGTTGCACA
>JACIWY010000226.1 GCA_014360745.1 Chloroflexota bacterium | reverse complement strand
GGCCGAGACCCCCAGCGCGCTTTTTGGCTTTTCGTGGGGGCGATAGTGGTTCGGGAGGATCGGAACGTGGAAGGAAGATACTCCAACGAGTTCTTTAATCAACAGGCGACCCGCATTCAGGACTATCTGGTCGAACATGAGGTATCTGTGCCTCGCTGGCGCGGCGCCCACGAGGATGAGGAGATGGCCTTCCGCGCCTGGATCTTGCGCGCCATGCAGGATTTGCGCATCACCGTGGACGAACGAGATCGGCAGGAGGTCACCCGCGAGGTGGCCAAACGGATCATCGGCCTTGGTGTGCTCCAACCTTACCTGGAGGAGGAGGGGGTCGAGGAGATCATCGTGCGCAACGGCTTTGTCTCCATCGAACGCGACGGTCAGATCCATGAGGTGGGCTATTTGGCCGACGATGCCTACTTCTATCGCCTGGCGCGCCGCATCGCCGAGATGGAGGGCAAGGGCCTGGGCGGCAAAGAGCCCAAGATCAAGGTCGGCCTTCCCGATGGGTCGCGCTTTGCGGCGACGATCCCGCCCATCAGCCGCCAGGGCACGGCTATCAACATCCGCCGCTTCTCCTTGCGCAAGCTTTCCTTGGAGGATTTGGTGGATCGCGGCAGCGCCGATCAGGAGACCATCGACTTTTTGGCCGAGGTGGCCTCTTCGATGAAGGTCAGCGTGGTGTTTGCGGGGCGGCCGGGCGCGGGCAAGACGACCTGGCTCAACGCCTTTTCCGCCCACATCCCTCCTCATGCCCAAGTGACCGTGGTGGAGACCTTCCAGGAGCTTCAGCCCCAGGTGGAGCATTATCATCATCTGGTGGTGGAAGAAGACGAGGAAGGCACGACAACCATGGCCGATGCTATCAACACCAGCGTGTTGCGTATGCGCCCGGACGTGCTCATGATCGGCGAGGTGGTTTCGCGCGAGGCCTACCAGTATATCATGGCGCTTAACCTGGGCATCGTCAGCCACACGACAACCCACGCCCAATCGGCGCGCATGGCTCTGGCCCGCCTGGAGAACCTGGCCCGGCGGGACATGGAGGTTTCGGAATTGCGGCCGGTGATCGGCTACGGCCTGGGCTTGGTCATCCACCTCGGCAAGGATTATGACCCCGCACGGCGCCAATATGTGCGCCGGATGAACGAGATAATCGCCATTCGCGGTTATGAGAACGGCGAGTATGTGATTCGCCCGCTCAAAGTTCGCCAGGGCGATACCTTCACCCCATTGGCGGCCGGGATGGAGCTGTTCTTGTGATCCAGATTCTGGTTATTGCCCTCGTCGGCCTTTTGGTCTATATGGCGATCGGCGACGATGTGTCGCGGATTTTCCGTCGGCGCGCCGAGGGCTATCGGCTCAAATACAGGCAATACATTACCCGGGACGTGGTGGTTCCGACAGTAGTGCTATTGGTTTTGGGCCTGTTTATGCGCGACGTTATCCTTACCGGCTTTCTTTGGGTGTTGGCTGCGGGCGTAGCCTATTTCCGTATCCGCCAGGTCATCGCGCGCAAGAGCACCATCACGCCCCGTCAGGTGACGCAATTGGTGATCGCCTTTCGCGGCGCCTATCAATTGCAGCCGGCGGCTTTTGCCAGCCTCGAGCAAGCAGCCGCCAAGGTGGACGAGCCGCTCAAGAGTTTGGTCAACAACGTGGTCAATGTCTTTTTCACCACCTCGGAACCGGAGCGGGCTTACGCCGAGTTTCGCAAACGCACCAATAGCCCGTTGTTGAACCAATTCGTCTATATCCTCGAGATGAGCGAATCGGCCAGCGATGAATCGGTCACCGAGGCGCTCGATGCCTTTGTGCAGCGCTTGAGGCGACAGGAGGAGCTCCAGCGCGAGGTCGAAACAGGCCTGGCAAGCGTGACCGGTCAAACGAGCTTTATGCAGGTATTGGCCGTGGCCATCGCCTTTGTCGTCGCCCTGGTGCCCGGCTTTCGGCGCGTGTACACGGGAGGCATCCTGGGGCGGGTAGCGTACATCATTTTGGTCACGGTGATCGTCGGCGCCTCGTATCTCATCGAGCGCAAGGTGACGGAGCTCAAGGAGCAGGTGCTATGACCGGCCTCTTGATTCCCATCGTCCTGGTGTGCGCCGTGATTCTGGTCATCCCCATGGTAGGAGCGGATTACCATCTGCGGCGCATCTGGCGGTTTCAGCGACGTCGGCTTAAGGAGTCTCGAGCGAACGTCGGCCTGCCGATGTTGGGAAAGGGCAAGAAACGCTTGCAGGTGCCGCTGGCCGATGTGCGCGATCTGATCATCAGCTTGCAATTGGGCACCTCTATGGAATCGACTTTGACCGGTTCTTTGGACAAAGCGGCCGAGCAGTTTGCCAATCGTGGGGTCCTCGGTGAGCGTCTGCGCCGCCACGTCGATGCGCGGCTGAGCATTTCGCCGGAGGCCGTTTTGGAGGGCCTGGTCGAGGATATCGATTGCCCGCAGCTCAAAGAGGTTCTGGATCGCATCCGCATGGCTGCGGATGGCGGGATCAGCTACAACCGGGTGCTGGCCGTGAGCGTCGCCTCTATCGAGGAGGATATGCGCGGCGCCATCGAGCAAGAAATTCAACGGGCGCCTACCCGCCTGACTTTGCCCATGGTGATTGGGGTCTTTTTCCCGGCGATTATATTGGGCCTGCTGCCGCTGATGATCCATGCGGTGAGCCAAATGCAATAACGTCGCGCCTTTCTAGGGTCAAAGCCGCAAAGCGGCCTTGCGTTTGAGGAATTGATTTGCTAAAGGAGGTACATCGGTGTTGCAGGAGTTAAAGCGTTTTTATCGGGACGAATCCGGGCCAGAGCTGGTCGAATGGGCCGTGGTGACGGTTATCCTCATCCTGGCCACTTATGCCATCCTCAGCTCCATCGGTGACGAGCTGACCAGAATCTATAACGTGATTCTGAACACGCTCAAGGGCATCGGTGGAGGTGGCGGCGCATAGCTAGCAAGTCGATCGGCCTGGGACGTGACTCGCACAGGGGTTCGACGGCACAGAGGGGATTCTCTCGGCGAGCGTCCCCTCTACGTTCCATAGCCCTGTGCGGCAGAGTGGGCACATGCCATTCACGCCGCGTATCTTTGGGCGGGTTGCTGTCCGTGCGGGTTCACAGATACGCGGGAAACACGGGCCGAGGGGATTGTATGCGTGCGTTCGAGCCTTTCCAAAACCGAGCTCGTAAAGGGGCTGTTCGTTTCCTCCGAGATGAACAAGGCGCCGAGTTGATCGAATGGGCCCTGTTGGCTCTTCTCGTCGCTCTGGCGAGTTACATCGCTCTGGAAGCGCTGCGCGACGAGGTCGCCGCCGTTTTTGTCAGATTGTTGGGTCGTTTTTTACACTGATCAAAGCCACCTCGAGATAGCGACCTTTTCCGCCCCCTCTGCCCTTGAGGAATCATGATGACAAATTCGTGGCTCATCTTGGCCACCAAAATAGCGCTTACGCTGTGGTTGTTTGCTTTATCGGTAAAGGATCACCTGCATCGGCGCATACCCAATGGCCTGGTCTTGCCGGTGATGTTCGGCGCTTTGGCTTGGCAGGTGTACATCGCCATAACGACCAAGGCTAACGCCTTGGGGTTTATCGCGCTCGCCTGGGTTGCCATTTTTATGCTCTGGCGAGCCCATATTTTTGGCGGTGGTGACGCCAAGTTTTTGATGGCCCTTTTCGCACTTTTCCCATCGGTCGAATTTTTGTGCTTTTTCTCGTTGGTGGTTCTGCTGGTGAGCCTGCCGCTGCTCCTCGCCCAGGCCGTCAAGACGCGGGAATCGCCCTTCCGACGCCTAGCCGAGGGCTTGCACGGCTTGCCTACGGCCGACGATCTCCGTCGTCATGGGAGGCCCTACTGTTGGACGTTGGCACTGCCCGGGGCAATCTATCTATGGTGGGTTCTATGAAAAGCGAGCGCGGCGCGGTCGCCATTCAGATCGCGCTCATGCTGCCCGTTTTGATCATCATCTTGCTGGGAGGCTATGAGCTTCTCAAAGTCCTCTATCTACAGCAAGTGCTGAACGACGCAGCCTACCAGGGCGCACGGCTCGTTTCCATGCAGCCTTTGGCCAACGTCGAGGTGGATGGGCAGGAACTGGAAGTCGTCGAGCTGGCGGAAAAGATGATCCGCCGCTATGTCTCTAGAGCAGCTTTTGTGTCCCCCGAACTGCGCGCCGACCCGGACGATCGGCGGCATCTGCAGGTCTACATTTTGACCAGCGGGGGATATTGTGGAGAGCGCGTGGAGGTAATCGTCGCCATGCCCTGGATCGTGGGGCGCGAATGGGGGTTGGGCGTGGCCGGCGAATGGTTGCCCTTCCTAGGGCGGGGAGGATCGCTCATGGGCAAAGCCGTCGGATGGGTTCTCTGTGAGACACAGTCAGATGCTAGCCTCTATTAACCCCAAAGCCCTAACCCGAAAGCTCGGGGCCTTGTGGAAGGCCTGGTTCGAGGATGAAGCTGGCGCCGAAATCGTTCAATTCGTGCTGGCCTTGCCCATCCTTCTGGGCGTGGTCTGGACCTCATTTGAGGCTTGGCAGGTGATAAGCCTGCGCGAGGCGGTGCGCGCCACGGTGGCGCAGGCGGGCCGTTATGTCACGGCGTATGGCGCGCCGCCGGAGATCGCCGATGCCCCACCGGACCCGGACACAATCTGTTGGGGGGTGGAGCAATTGGTGGCCCGTTCGCTGGCCCAGCAACGAGGCAACCTCGGCGACAACCTGGCCTGGACGCTGCGCTGGTACAAGGTCTTGGATCCCTCGTCCGCACGATGGGAGGGCAACTTGGTAGAAATGAGCTGCCAGGAGCTGCTCTCCGAATTTGAATGCAACCAGCAATTCGCCCTGGAGCTTGAGGTGTCGGTCCCCTGGCAGACGGTTCTCTTTGGCCTTGGCCGTTCCGTGACAACCAGGGAAGTGTTGCGCATCACCGATAGCGTCACAGGGAGCGCTCCTTGTCTGCCTTATTTCGATCTCTGGGTGTGGGGCAGCGTTGCTCCCGATAGCTGTCGCGCGAGGGTGTGCTGGGGGTTTGACAGCAGTTACGCGCCCAATCGCTGCGAAATATGGGTGGCCGGCACATTGCTTGAAACCGTCTACAACCCTGTGGATGGCCAATGCCACGAGCCGGTCTATCTGCCGCCAGGCGGGGGAAGTGTAGACGTTGTATGTTATGGTGGTCGGCGAGAAACGAGCAATAATGTGGACCTTGACTGTCCGGAGGAATAGACACAGGTTAGAGTGGACGAGCGCATGGCGCTCCGAGCGAGGCGCGGCGCTCGTCGAGTATCTGCTTATCCTGCCTCTGGTGTTGCTGCTCTTCCTAGGCAGCTTGGAGGTTTTTCGCGTCATGTCGGTGAAGCAATCGCTGCGCACCGGGCTCAAGATGGCCACGCCTTGTCTCAGTCATTGGCGCGACGAACCCAATCGTTGCAATCCTTATGAACGGCTGGCTGAGGAGCTGGACAAAAACCCCTTTGCCATCACCATCCACCGCCTCGAGTTGACGCCCAGCCTAGAGGATGTATCCTTGCTCTTTGAGGGAGAAGTCTTTGAAGTCACCGCCGAGCTGGAGATCGAGTTCGGCTTTCTGTATCCGTTTGAGGGTGGCCCAACCATCACTTTGCGCGAGTCGGCTCACACATTCATCGATAGTTCGCCGAGCTTTTACAAGCTGAACGCTAAAACCCCATTTCCTCAAGATCCGGGCGCGCTTCCGCAGCCTTGATCCAGGCCCTGGGCAGCAGATGATCGCCTCGATGTGCGAACCAAAAACCCTGCTTTGACCCAAGGCCCTTTTGCGCTATACTTGTACTGTTGACGGGGTGTGGCGCAGACTGGTAGCGCGCAGCGTTTGGGACGCTGAAGTCAGAGGTTCAAGTCCTCTCACCCCGACAGGGGGTTATTCCCTCTTGCGGGCGTAGCTCAGTTGGTAGAGCTCCTGCCTTCCAAGCAGGTTGTCGCGCGTTCGAGTCGCGTCGCCCGCTTATGGCAACGCACAAACTTGTAGCGTCACGTCGTCGACGTAACCGGCGGTGCACCTGCCCAACCCATCGTTAAAAACGCCCAGACGTATGCGAATGGCCCGGCCCGCATAGGGGGCGAGATCAAAGCTATAAGGCTGCCAAATGCGGGCATTGGAACGTTGCCAGACCAGGGTGCCGATCGTATCGCCATCCTCGTCCAAGATCAGGACGTACTGGATATCCCCCTCGACAGCGAGGGGGCGATTCCCCTGTAAAAGGGGAATCGCCCAAAGTGTGGCGGCGCGACCAAGCCGCGCCAAGT
>JACIWY010000225.1 GCA_014360745.1 Chloroflexota bacterium | reverse complement strand
GTACTGCCCTGGCAACGGGGTGGGAGAGTAGGTCACTGCCGACAGAACTTGTCTCGTCGCCCCCCTTTTTTGCCCTCTGATATGATCAGCAAGGGAGCAAGCGGGTGGATGCGGATAATGAGATGGTTTCTGATGTTCTCGCTTCTGTCGCTTGCTCGTGGCGCTTCACACAGCACTATGGCCGCTATTTCCTCATTGCTTCCCGCTCTTCTCCCCTTGAGCGATCATCCCTATGTCTCTGATACCTGGGGCGAGTGGGTGCCTGACTCCGATACCACCTAGTGGTACGCTTTCGTGGCCAACTCTTTCACCGGGGAAAAGGGCTGGGTTACCGTTGTCATTGACTATCGGCTGAGCTCTGATCAGGTTTTTGTCGCCGACGAGCACTGCCCTGATCGCGCGACTTGTGAGCAGCCTGCCAACGTATCACAGCGTACCAAGGCCGCTTGGTATCCGGATAATATTGCGGATGTTGCCGATGCTTACGATTGGGTCGTGGCCAATATCGCGCTTCGCGGCGGTGATCCCAATGCCATCGTCGTCTTTGGCCACTCGGTAGGGGGCACTTGGCTCATTATTAGCCACTCATTCCGCCTATGCCTCGCAGCGTGACGGCATCGCTGGCGTGGTTAGCATGAGCGGCGCCTACCTGTTGACCGAGATACAGCCGGCCTTGAAGGTATATATTCCCCTCGTGATAAGGGAACCGTATCCACGACGAATCGGTCGGGGTCAAGGTGCGGTCGTTTGTCTCTTTCCACTCTTTGTGCTATCATCATGGTGCATCTTGGGGCGTCGCCAAGTGGTAAGGCAGCGGCCTTTGGAGCCGCGATTCGGAGGTTCGAATCCTTCCGCCCCAGCCTTGTTGTCGCTCCCTCGGTGGATGAGTCGGAGCATCCGTGCGGGCCAAGTCCTGTCTCCGTCATCTCGACGAAGAGAGAGTGGACTTGGCTTCTTTTTTGGCCTGGAGGAAAGGATGAAACCTCTGTCCGCTGTCATCCTAGCTGCTGGCCAGGGCACGCGCATGAAATCGGCGTTGCCCAAAGTGCTGCACCCCGTCGGAGGGCGCCCCATGATCCATTGGGCGCTGGAGAGCGCCCGGTGCCTCGACGCCGAGCCCATCGTCCTCGTCGTCGGCTATGGCGCGCAACAGGTCCGTCAAGCGGTGGGCGACGAGGTGCTCTACGCCTTGCAAGAACAGCAATTGGGGACGGCCCACGCCACCCTGCAAGCTCGCCCTCTGTTGCTCGGTAAAACCGACGCCGTCCTCGTATTGTATGGCGATATGCCCGCCCTACGCATCGAAACGTTGGAGCGCCTCGTCGGCCTGCATAGACAACATCGCCCCGCCTTGACGATGCTCACCGTCGTGGCGGATGATTCGATGGGTTTTGGGCGCGTGGTGCGCGACCAGGCAGGGCGCATCCGGGCCGTCGTCGAAGAGGCGGCGGCTACTGCCGAGATTTTGGCCCTCAAAGAGCTCAACTGCGGTGTCTATTGTTTTGACGCCGCCTGGCTTTGGGAACGATTGCCCGATGTGCCGATGACGCCCCCCAAGAACGAATACTATCTCACCGATATGGTGGGCCTGGCGGTGCAAGACGGGCGGGAGGTGCAGGCGCTGACCATCGACGATGTCCGCGAAGTGCAGGGGATCAATACGCGGGTCCATCTGGCCCGTTGCGAACGCATTTTGCGCGAGCGCATTAATGAAGAACTGATGCTCTCCGGCGTTACCCTAGTGGATCCGCATACTACTTATATCGAGAGCGGGGTCCGTGTCGGCCAGGACACCGTCATTCATCCCAATACCCACCTGTTAGGCCGCACGGTCGTTGGCCGAGATTGCGTCATCGGCCCCAACGCCATCCTTCGCGATACCCGCGTCGGCGACCGTTGCCTCGTGTTGGCCTCGGTGCTAGAGGAGGCGATCCTAGAGGACGAAGTCAGCATCGGCCCCTTTGGCCATTTGCGGCCCGGCGCTCATCTCGGCCGAGGGGTGCACATGGGCAATTTCGGCGAGGTCAAGAACGCCTATCTGGCGCCGGGTACCAAGATGGGCCATTTCAGCTATATCGGCGACGCCGAGCTAGGCCCGGATGTCAACGTGGGCGCCGGCACCGTCACTTGCAACTATGACGGGCAGCGCAAGCATCGCACGGTCATCGGCCAGGGGGCGTTCATCGGCAGTGGCACCATGCTGGTGGCGCCGGTGACCATTGGGCGCGGCGCCAAGATCGGGGCCGGCTCGGTGGTCACGCGCGACATCCCCGATGGAGTTTTGGCTTACGGCGTGCCAGCCCGGGTCCGCCGGCCGGTGGAGGGAGAAGCGAGTGATCCTAGCGATGAAAAAACATGATGTCATTTCTATCGATCATCTTCCGTTAGAGTGGCGCACGCTCGTCGCCGCGGCGATGGATGTCCGTGAACAGGCCTACGCGCCCTATTCGGGTTTTAAGGTGGGCGCAGCGGTGCGCACGGCGACGGGGCGCGTTTTTTACGGTTGCAATGTCGAAAATGCTTCTTATGGCCTCACGGTGTGCGCCGAGCGGGTGGCCATCTGGAAGGCGGTATCGCATGGCGAACGGCAGATCGTGGCCCTGGCCGTGGTTAGCGAAACAGGGGCTATGCCCTGTGGCGCTTGTCGGCAGGTGATGATCGAGTTTGCCCGCGAAATGCCCGTGCTGGTGGCCGATACCCGTGGCCGAGCGACGATCACCTCTATTGAGGCCTTGTTGCCCGAACCCTTTCCCGGCGCCGACCTTACCGGCCAAGAGAACTCGACACAGGAACGTATAACCCGCGCCGACGTTGGCTGATCGACAGTAGATCATCGGCTTATTTGCCCAGAACCTCGGCCAAAATATTGAAGACAAGGTTTTAGGCAAACGAAAGGATGGCGACCATGTCTGGTACTCTGAACGCACAATGGGCCCATCGTATCCAAGAAGCCATGCAGCAGGCGGCAGCAGCGCTTGCCGCGCCATCTGCACCGGTCGAGGAAGGGATAAACGCCGAACGTCTCGCGGCTATGATCGATCACACCTTGCTCAAGCCCGAGGCCACGCCGGCGATGATCGATCAATTATGCGCAGAGGCACGGACGCATGGTTTCGCCTCGGTGTGCGTGAACGCCTGCTATGTGTCGCAATGTCGCCGGGACCTCGAGGGTTCGCCGGTGCTCGTATGCACAGTGGCTGGTTTTCCGCTGGGGGCCACTAGCACGGCCACCAAAGCGTTTGAAGCCCGCCAGGCGATTTTTGAGGGGGCCCGCGAGATCGACATGGTCATCAACGTGGGTTGGCTAAAAGGGGGTGAATACGCCGCCGTACGCGAGGATGTCGCCGCGGTGGTGCGCGCCTGTCATGCCCATGGAGCGCTATGTAAAGTGATCATCGAGGCGGCGCTGCTGACCGAAGAGGAAAAGGTGGCCGCCTGTCTCTTGGCTGCGGATGCCAGCGCTGATTTCGTCAAAACGTCCACCGGCTTTGGCCCCGGTGGCGCCAGGGTGGAGGATGTGCGCCTCATGCGCGCGGTCGTGGGGCCGGAGATGGGGATCAAAGCCGCCGGCGGGATCCGTGACTATGCCACGGCACTGGCCATGGTGCGCGCTGGCGCCACCCGCATCGGTGCTAGCTCGAGCATCCAGATCGTGGCTGGTGCGCCAAGGAGCGAACGTGTCACAGATTGAGGAACAAAGGGCGCTGCGCCGCCAAGTGGTGCAGGTTTGCCGCTTGCTCTATGCCAAGAACATGATCTTTGCCAGTGATGGCAACGTGTCGGTGCGCTGGGGGACGGATTATGTGATCGCCACGCCCAGCGGGGTGCACAAGGGGCTCTTGAGGCCCGATGACCTGGTGGTGACCGATCTGGATGGCCGCATCGTATCGGACCGGCAAAACCCCGATCCCAAAGTGGGGGACGAGGGTAGGGGTAAAACGACAGCTTCGCAGGGTGGGTTGCTTCCCTCAGCGGAGTTGCGGCTGCATTTGGAGGTCTATCGGCAGCGGCCCGACGTCCGTGCGGTGGTGCACGCTCATCCGCCCATCACTACGGCGTTGACGGTGGCCGGCGTGTCGCTCGCGCCCTGCATCCTGCCCGAGACGCTGGTAACCTTGGGGCAGATCGTCACCACCGCCTATGCCACGCCCAGCTCGGAACAAGGGCCGCAGGTCATCCGCGAGCTTATTCGCGATCACGATGCCCTGGTGTTGGATCGACACGGTGCCGTCACCGTGGGGCCCACGCCACTCAAGGCCTATATGCGCATGGAAAAGGTGGAAAACACCGCCCAGGTGATCCAGATTGCCTTGACCTTGGGGCGACTGCAGACGTTGCCTGTGGCCGAGGTGCGCAAGCTGAGCGCCATCCGCAATGAGATGCTGGGGCCGGAGCGCGTCTTTGCCGGGCCGGATTGTCGCTTGTGTGGGGCTTGCGAAGGGCTCTAGGGCTCTCTAGCTGAATGGTCGGGCGGTTTTCCGAGTTGCCCGCCAAGTGAGCGAGGACTGTGCGACAGGAACGTCTCTACCGCACCGAAGGGATCGTCCTGCGGGAGATGGATTATGGCGAGGCCGACCGCATTCTGACCATCCTGACCCCGACAGGCCGCATTTCGGCGCTGGCCAAAGGCATCCGCCGCGCGACGAGCCGCAAAGCGGGCCATCTGGGGTTGTTCGTGCGGGCCAATCTCTTGATGGCCCGTGGCCGCAATTTGGATATCGTGACCCAGGCAGAGAGCCTGGAAGAGTTTGAGGGATTGCACCAAGATTTGCTGCGCTTTACCTACGCCTGCTACGCCGCAGAGTTGGTAGATTGCCTGGCGCAGGAAGAGGAGGGCAGCGCGGAACTCTATCGCCTGTTGCTCGATGGGTTGCGATGCTTTTCGACTGAGAGCGACCTGCGCCTGTGGATGCGCTATTTTGAGCTTCGCCTGTTGCGTTACGCCGGCTTTCAGCCGGAGCTGTTCACCTGCCTCGGATGTGGCCAAGAGATTCGGCCTCAGCGCAACTATTTCTCCGCCGTTGAAGGGGGCTTTTTGTGTGCTCGTTGCGGCGAGCGTGCCCCGACGGCGCGCCAGGTTTCGCTTAACGCGCAAAAGGTGCTGCGCTTTTTGCAGACGCGAGACGCCGAAGCGGTGGGCCGGCTACGACTGACGGAATCCACTCACGCCGAGGTGGAGGCGATTTTGCAGGGCTATCTAGAGTATGTTTTGGAGCGAGAGGTGCGCTCGGCCGCTTTTTTGCGGCGCCTTCGCGCCGAGCTGCGAGCGGGAAAAGGCCAACAGGTGGAGAACGATGAGCCAAACCTTTAATCTTTACCCATAGAGAGGGCGGGGATGAATTTTCAGGACGTGATCATGCGCTTGAACGAATTTTGGGTCGGCCAGGGGTGCTTGCTTTGGCAGCCGCACAACGTGCAGGTGGGGGCAGGCACGATGAACCCGGCCACGGTGTTAAGGGTGCTCGGCCCTGAACCCTGGAATGTGGCCTATGTGGAGCCCTCGGTGCGGCCGGCGGATGGTCGCTACGGCGAAAACCCCAATCGCTGGCAGCAGTACTATCAATATCAGGTAATTCTAAAGCCGGATCCGGGCAACCCGCAAGAGCTGTACCTCGACAGCCTGCGGGCCTTGGGAATCGATACCAGCGTCCACGATGTGCGTTTTGTAGAGGATAACTGGGAATCTCCCGCCTTGGGCGCCTGGGGATTGGGCTGGGAGGTATGGCTGGACGGCCAGGAAATCAGCCAATACACCTACTTTCAGCAGGCCGGGGGGCTGGATTTGGAGCCGGTTTCGGTAGAGATCACTTACGGCCTAGAGCGCATCGTCATGGTTTTGCAGGATGTGCGCACCTTTTCGGAGATCAGATGGACCGATTCGGTGACTTATGGCGAATTGTTGTTGCGGGGCGAGGTGGAGCACTGCACCTATAACTTTGAGGTGGCCGATGTCGACCATCTACGGCAGATGTTCGACCTGAACGAAGCGGAGGCCAAGAACGCGCTGGCGCGCGGGTTGGTGATGCCGGCTCACGATTATGTGCTCAAGTGTTCGCACCTCTTTAACGTGCTCGACGCCCGAGGCGCCGTAGGCGTCACCGAGCGCGCCCGCTATTTCGTGCGTATGCGCGACTTGGCCCGTCAGGTCGCGGCGCTCTTTTTACGGCAGCGGGAGGAGGCCGGGTTCCCACTGCGTCAGGAGCTCAAGACAGCACTCCCCAGGCGAGTCTGGCAAAAGCCGGAGCCCAAATCGGTCGATGAGCCTCGGCCCTTTTTGTTGGAGA
>JACIWY010000224.1 GCA_014360745.1 Chloroflexota bacterium | reverse complement strand
TCTTTGGCTCGGGGATATACCCGTTGCCGAACGGAAAAAGAGAGTGCCCCCTCGCCGCGACCAATAGGCACGGCGCCGCCATGGGTCCGCAAAAGCTGGCCGGCCTCCTCAAGGGCATCGAGGTCGGCGCGCACAGTGACGGCAGAAACGCCCAGATTTTCGCTGAGTTCGGCGACGGAGACGTAGCCCGTCTTTTGCAATTGCCGAACGATTTCGTCCAGTCGCTCCTGACGATAAAGCCGACGTGCCATGGGCCGCTCTTTCGAATGATTGTGAATAGTTTTGAAAAAGTGTTGTTTACGCAGCCTCTGTTTAGCGAGATTGTATCACGGGCGACCGAGAACGTCAATTGAATCGAGGGGTTTAGATCCAGGGGCATGAGGAGGCGGGGTTGAGCAACCAAAAAAGCCTTTCACCACGAGGAATAGTGAAAGGCTTCCGATTTATCGCGAACGGCTACCTCTGTGGGCCCACCCGGATTCGAACCAGGGACCAACCGGTTATGAGCCGGCCGCTCTGCCGCTGAGCTATGGGCCCATATATTCATTTTACCATACGCAGAGCGAAGAACAAAACGATGGCGCCAAAGCGGGCCAGAGCCCTACGCTCTGGATGAGCGAGCAATTGCCTGGCAATGGAACTTGGCAGCTGGACGCGCCGGTCAATCGCGGGTATAATGGCCACTGTCGGAGGAGCAAGGGTTTTATCGACATCCCCCGACAGGTATAAAGATGGGGGAATACACGGTGACCGAACTCGAAGAGCTGCACGAGCAAATTCGCCGCTGCCAAAAGTGTCGTTTATACAGGGGCACCACCCACGCGGTGCCGGGCGAAGGCCCTCCCCATGCCGATATCATGTTCGTCGGCGAGGCCCCCGGCTTTCATGAGGATCAACAAGGGAGGCCCTTCGTCGGCGCGGCGGGGCAGTTCCTGGAAAGCCTCTTGGCGTCCATCAATTTGAGCCGCAACGATGTCTTTATCACCAACGTGGTCAAGCATCGCCCGCCCAACAATCGCGATCCGCAAGTGGACGAGTTACAAGCTTGCCGCCCTTATCTGGATCGTCAGATCGAGCTGATCAAGCCCAAAATGATCGTCACCCTGGGGCGCTTTTCTATGGAGTTGGCCTGGGTCGATGCGCGTATCTCGCGCATCCATGGCCAGCCCAAAAAGGTGGGGGGGATCGTCTATTTCCCCATGTTCCATCCTGCTGCCGCGCTTCACCAGCCTCGCTACCGTTCGCTTATCGAGCAGGACTTTCTCAAGATCCCCGAGATTCTTGCCGATCTGGGCTCGGTGGATGAGGGGGAAAGCTCAGGCCCTCCGGTGGAGCAGCTCTCGCTGTTCTAGCACGAGGAGGTCTTGTGGCTCACAATACGCTTCGCGTTATCCCCCTCGGCGGCTTGGGTGAATTTGGCCGCAACATGTTGGTGTTCGAGTATGGCGATCGCCTGGCTGGCGATACGCGGTTGATCGTGATCGACGTTGGGCTTATGTTTCCCAATAACGATATGCTCGGCATCGATATCGTCATTCCCGATATGTCCTACGTGCTGGAACGCATCGATCGGCTGCAGGGCATCATTATCACCCATGGCCATGAAGATCATGTGGGAGCTTTGCCCTATCTCTTGCAACAGACAGACGCGCCGGTCTATGCCACTCGCCTGACCCGTGGCCTGATCGAAGTCAAGCTGCGCGAGGCCGGCATTCGTGATGCGGACTTGAGGCTTATCCGCCCCGGCGACAAGCTCGAGATCTCCCCTTTTCTTCTGGAATTCTTTGGCGTCAGCCATAGCATCCCCGACGGTGTAGGCTTGGGCATTAATACCCCTGTCGGGCTTGTGGTGCATTCGGGAGATTTCAAGTTCGATCATAGCCCGGTCGATGGCCGACGCACCGACTTTGCCAAGCTGGCGGAGCTAGGCGGGCGAGGGGTTCTCCTCTTGCTTTCCGATAGCACCAACGCGGAAAAACCGGGCTATACCCCTTCGGAACAATGCATCGGCGAGATGTTCGCCGACGTCTTTGCCAACGCCAAAGGGCGGGTCATCGTGGCCACCTTTGCTTCCAATATCTCGCGCATCCAACAGGTGTTGGATACCTCCGTCCGTTATGGCCGACGCGTGGCCATCGTCGGGCGGAGTATGACCAATAACGTGCGCATTGCCCGTGAACTGGGTTATCTTTCCGTCCCCGATGATGCCCTGCTTACCCTCGATCAGTTGCCGCTTTATCCCGACCATGAGATCACCCTCGTCTGCACCGGCAGCCAGGGCGAGCCTACGTCGGCGCTGGTGCGCATGGGTGAACGCGATTTTCGCTCCATCCAGGTGGTCCCAGGCGATACGGTCATCGTCTCAGCGACGCCCATCCCCGGCAATGAGGAGTTGGTCAACCGTACGTTGGATAATCTGTTTCGCCTGGGGGCCAACGTCTTTTATGAAGCCTTGCTGGATGTGCACGTTTCCGGGCACGCCAGCCAAGAAGAGCAAAAGATGCTCATCAACCTGCTACGGCCCCGCTTCTTTGTGCCCATCCATGGCGAGTATCGGCACTTGGTGATGCACGCCAAGTTGGCCCAGCAATGCGGCGTCGCTCCGGAACGTATTTTTGTCATGGAGACGGGCGATGTTCTAGAAGTGGGCGAGGATCAAGCCGCGGTGGTGGATCACGTGGCCGATACGCGGGTGTTCGTCGACGGGCATGGCGTAGGCGATGTGGAACAATCGGTGATCGAGGAACGACGCTCACTGTCACGCAACGGTTTTCTCCTGGCCACGGTGACGGTGGACAAATATACAGGCAGCCTTATAGGACGGCCACAGATCGTGACCCGTGGGTTCATTAGTGAGACCGAATCGAACGGCTTGTTGGCGGAAGTGGAGGATGAAGTGGCGGCAGCATTGGCCCTGGGCGGTGGTCGCGCCGAATTGCAAGAGCGATTGGAAAAGGTCCTCTCGCGCCTGGCCTACGAACGCACCGGGCGCCGGCCCATGACGGTGGCCGTTGTGCATCGGGTCTAGATGATTTCTTGCACCAAGACACAAAGAACACCAAAAGATCAAAAATACAAGAAGATAACTCTTTGTTTACTATAAAATCTAAGAGGACACTTCTGAGCCTTTGTATCTTGGTATGAATATAAAAACAATAAACGATGACCAGACGTGCGGTAGGTAATAAAAGAGGCTCTTCCAAGGGTAGACCCGGCCTGCTTCGCCGGTGGCTGGGAGCCGGGCAGTGCCGTCGTGTCATCGGCTTTGTTCTGGTATTCCTGGCTCTGCTTACCTTCCTCAGCTTTTTATCCCCTAAGCAGGGTACAATCACCGATTTTTGGTTTGGCTTGTGGTGGGGCCTCTTTGGCTGGGGAGTTTACGTGCTGCCGATTGCCCTGAGCGGCATTGGTTTATGGCTGATTCTATTAGGTAGCGTGCATTCTCTTTCTCTGCCTTGGGGCCGCTTGTTGGGCATCGCCATGTTGATGCTTTGTGGCCTGGCCCTGACCGACCATCTGGCCGGCTCGCCCGATCCGAGGCAGGCTCAAGGAGGTTATCTCGGTTTTAGCTTGAGCCAAATCCTGACCCACGCCTTTGGCTGGGCCGGCGCATTGGTGGTGTTGCTCACCCTCGTTGGCCTGGGCCTAGGCGTGACGTTTGATGTGTCTCCGGCCGAGCTGGTCGAAGGCCTGGCCGACATCGTTTCGGCGCTGCGCAGCGGCATACGTGCTTGGCGCAGGTGGCTTTCCCGGCTGACCTGGCCCTGGCCGCGCACGCGCTCCATCCCTTTGGATCTATTTCTTGAGCTGCGACACAGCGAGCCGCCTCCTATGCAAACGCCTCCCGCCTCTGGAACCCAAGTGCCTCAAACCCCTCGTTTGCAAGCACGCGCCTTGTCCGACACTCCCCTGCCGGATATTGCCCCGGCGGTATCGGCCGGGCGACGTTGGCAACTGCCGCGCCTGGCGGACATCTTGGTAGAGACCGACGAACAAACCATAAGCCTGCAAGATATCCGCGCCAAGGCGCGCCTCATCGAGGATACGTTGCGCAGCCTGGGCGTGCCCGTCACCGTTGTGGAGGTAAACCCCGGCCCTGTGGTGACCCAGTTTGGCCTGGAGCCCGGTTATGTCGAACGGCGCGATCGCAAGGGTAATGTCCACCGGGTGAAGGTCAAGGTGAGTCGTATCGCTGCGCTGGCCAACGATCTGGCCCTGGCCTTGGCTGCCTCGCCTGTCCGCATCGAGACACCGGTGCCCGGCAAAGGCGTGGTGGGCCTGGAAGTGCCCAACAGCCAGATCTCCACCGTTGGTCTGCGGGGGGTGATCGAATCGGACGAGTTCTGCGAACTGCGTTCCCCGCTGGCGTTGGGCCTCGGCCGAGATGTATCTGGCGCGCCGGTGGTAGACGACCTGGCCAACTTGCCTCACCTCCTGGTCGCCGGCGCCACCGGCTCGGGCAAGAGTGTGTGCCTCAACGCTCTGATAGCTTGCCTGTTGTGTCATAACGACCCCGACGACCTCAAGCTGCTCATGGTAGACCCCAAACGGGTCGAGCTATCCGCCTACAACGGCATCCCCCACCTCCTGGCGCCGGTGGTGGTCGAGTCGGAGCGCGTGGTAGGTGTGTTGCAATGGCTTACCCGCGAGATGGAGCGACGTTACAAGGTATTCGCTCGGGTCGGCGTGCGCAACATTGCGGCATACAACGACTATGTCGCCGCTCGCGCCGAGCCCAAGATGCCCTATATCGTGACTTTTATCGACGAGTTGGCCGATTTAATGATGGTGGCGCCCGACGATGTGGAACGGCTCATCTGCCGCATCGCCCAGATGGCCCGCGCTACCGGCATCCACTTGGTGATCGCCACCCAACGCCCTTCTGTGGATGTGGTCACCGGCCTCATCAAGGCCAATTTCCCGGCACGCATCGCCTTTGCCGTATCCTCGGCCGTTGACTCTCGGGTGATCCTGGATACGCCGGGGGCAGAAAAATTGTTGGGGCGGGGCGATGCGCTATATATGGCCCCCGATGCCCCCGGCCTGTTGCGCCTGCAGGGGTGTTATGTGTCCGACGAGGAATTGAACCGCTTGATCGATTTCTGGAAAGCGCAGGCATCGCCGCCGACAAGTGCGCCCGCGTCGGCGCTGGTTAGGCCCCCGACGCCGACGGTCGAACGCGCCCCTATCCAGCAACCGCTGTGGCCCGAGCCCAAGCCTGCCAAAGGGGATGACCGCGACCCTCTGCTGCTCGACGCCATCCGCCTGGTTGTGGAGGAGCAGCGAGCTTCGGTCTCGTATTTGCAGCGTAGCCTGCGCATCGGCTACACTCGTGCGGCCCGGCTTCTCGAAATGCTCGAAGCGCACGGGATTGTAGGCCCTGCGCACGGCGAGCTCAGGGTGCGCCAGGTCTTGGTCTCTTCCTGGGAGGATTTGCCCCAAGACCTGCGCCCAAGCCCGCAAGGCGGGCACGAACAAAAAGGAAATAACCCGATAGATGGAGGAACGATAGCGTGATTTCCGAGAGCGATGTCCAAGCGTTGATAGCCATCGTAGGGGCAGAGAATGTCTCACAACGACAGGCCGACCTGGAGGCGCATTCGATCGATGAATCGTGGGTCGATCCGCACCCGCCCGATGTCGTCGTATGGCCCTCTAGCACGGAACAGGTGGCGGCCATCGTCCGTTACGCCGCCGAACGTCGTCTGCCCGTGGTGCCTTGGAGCGGCGGCTCCAGCCTGGAAGGCAACCCCGTGCCCGTTCGCGGCGGGATTCTATTGGCCATGTACCGCATGAACCGCATCCTGGAGATCAACGAAGACGATCTCCAGGTAACCGTGGAGCCCGGCGTGGTCTATGACCATCTGAACGCCCAATTGCGGCGGATGGGGATGTTTTTCCCGCCGGCGCCGGGCAGCTCGGACGTGGCGACCATAGGCGGCATGGTGGCCAACAACTCCAGCGGGATGCGCACGGTTAAATACGGGGTAACGCGCGACTATGTGCTCAAACTGGAGGTGGTGTTGCCGGATGGGCGGATTATCGAGGTGGGCAGCAAGGCCAAAAAGACGACCAGCGGCTACGACCTGGTCGGGCTTATCGTCGGCTCCGAGGGGACGTTGGGGGTGGTCACCAAGATCACCCTGCGGGTCATCGGCGCGCCAGAGCATGTGGCCGCCGTGTTGGCCGTCTTTGACGAGCTGGACGACGCCACCGACACCGTGTACGAGTGCATCCGCTTTGGGCTAGACCCTTCGGCCATCGAATTCATGGACGAGGGGACGGTGCGCGTT
>JACIWY010000223.1 GCA_014360745.1 Chloroflexota bacterium | reverse complement strand
CGATGGGCTCAAGGCGGTGGAACTGCTGGTGGCGCTCTATAACCCCGAGGCCAAGCTGCCGCCCTCGAGCCGTCTCTTTTTCACCTTGCAGCCCCTGGACCCCGACGACCCCACCCCACCTATACAGATAGAGTATATGGCCGCCGGGCTAACACACAATCAACGTCTGCGTTTTTCCTTCGCCCCATTGCCTCATTCTCGCGGCACAACGTTTTTGTTCACCGTGCGTAGCGATGCCGACCACGGCATCGGTTTTTGGTATAGCGCTTCGGAAGCTTATGCCGAAGGTGCCCGGCGAGAAAACGATGAGGATCGCGCGGGAGATCTGCTCTTTGCCACCTTTTATGACTATACGGCGGCGCAGGCAATCGCCGATGCGCTGGGCTTGATCACCCGCTATGCCGGGCTCTTGCCTGCACTTGCCTTGCTGCTATTGTTGCCTGGATGTACTATCTGGCATTTGGCCAAGCCATCGTGGAAACTGGATCCAGGCTCGACCGCGGCCATGATCATCGCCTTGAGCTTGGCCCTCTGGCCGCTTTTGTTGCTCTGGACGACGACCCTGGGCCTGCGGCTGAACGCGCTGCGTCTGTGGGCGATTATCGCCCTTTTACTGCTCGTGAACGTTCACACGGCGTGGCGACGCAGAGGTTTTGCGCCCTTCGCCGGCCAGCAATGGGGGGGAGACGTCCTGGCCGAGGTCGCGCTGGTGGCGATCTTGATCGTCGGCTGGGGCACGCGATTGTTGCAAATCCGCCACCTGGCTGTGCCGGCCTGGGTGGATTCGGTGCACCATACGTTGATCACTCAGCTCATCGTCGAGACGGGGCGCGTGCCCGATTCGTTGAGCCCCTATTTGCCCATCGATGGGTTCCATTATCATTTCGGCTTTCACGCCTCGGCAGCGGCCTTGGCCTGGCTGACCGGGTTGCCTACGCACCGCGCCGTGCTGCTCTACGGCCAGGCGCTCAATACCTTGGCCGGCCTCAGCGCCTACGCCCTGGCGATCGCTTGGGCACGGCGGCGTTGGGCCGGCGTCGGCGCCGCGCTGGTGGTCACGGTCTTGTCGTACATGCCCGCCTATTATGTAAGCTGGGGACGCTACACCCAGTTAGCTGGGTTGCTCCTACTGCCACCGGCAGCGCTGGCCAGCATAGAATACCTCTCCGCAGAGGAAGATCGGCGTCGATTCCTGATCATACCCGCTCTGCTCATCGCCGGGCTAGGGCTGACCCATTACCGGGTGATCGTGTTTTACCTCCTTTTGTGGCCGCTCTTGCTTCCCTGGTTCCTCTGGCGCCGGCGAGCCGTCCCCGCCGGGTGGGCGCACCTGGCCCGGTCGACAGGGATGCTGGCCCTGTTGGCCGGACTGGTTATCTTGCCTTGGTTGGCGCGTTTTGTGTGGCGAGTTTTTCCCCAGGTCGGCGCCATGTATGGAGGCCTAGAGGCCAGGGAGGGCACTGACACTTCCTTCTCCGACGTATTGCTGCGCGTCGGCTGGACGCCGCTGTTATTGCGCTTGGCAGCGAGTGGTTTTATCTGGGGCTTGGTGCGGCGTCGAGCGGAAATCCTGCTGCTGGGCCTCTGGGTGGGGTTATGGCTGCTGGTGGCCAACCTGCATCTGCTCGGCTTGCCGAATATCTGGCTGATCCACAATCAGGTGGTGATCATCTCCTACTGGCTGCCCATGGGGGTGCTGTGCGGCTGGCTGGTTGCCGATACGACCGGCGTGGCAGCCGCCGGTTTGGCGCGCCTATTCCCGACTCCTTTTTGGGGCGCGGCCAGAAGTTGGATGCTGGCCGTCTTGACGTTTGGGCTATTGGGAATAGGCGCCTGGCGGAGGGTAGATGCTGTAAACCCGGTGACGGTCTTGACCACCGCGGAAGATGTGCAGGCCATGCAATGGGCGGCCGACAACCTGCCAGCCGACGCCTTGGTGCTCATCAACACCGGCAAGTGGCAGGGAGAGCTGCGCATGGGCACCGATGGCGGTTGGTGGCTGCCGATCCTCGCGCATCGGCAGGTCACCCTGCCCTGCGCGCTCTATGCCCAAGGTTCTCCCCGATATCGAGAGCAGATCAACGCCCTGGCCCGTAAGGTGGAAGAGGCTCCCTCGGTGGATGATCCCGCGCTTTTGGAAGCGCTACAAAAGGCCGGTGTGACCCACGTGTTCGTCGGGGCCCGCGGGGGCAAATTGATGCCACAACAGCTCGACGCCAGCCCTCACTATCGGCCGCTCTATATCCTGGGACCGGTGCGCATCTATGCCCTGAATCGCTGACCCCCCTCAGCCCTTTGCGCCTAGGCCCAACGCCCGCGCTAGGTCGTTCCCCCGAGGCTCGGTGAGCTGCAAGACGATGTCTAGCGTTGGCACCGACAAATAGCCCCCATTCCACCGGCGTACCCGCTCCGCCGCTTCGGAATCGGCCTCGATATCGACGGCCCTCGCCTGGGCGATATTGCGCCGCGCCAGCCAGGCCAGCGTCCGCCGTGAATGGGCGCACCAACGGGTAACATGAGCATCGCAGCGCATGACGCGCGCCATGGGCACAAGCAGAGAATTCAACTCGGCGATGCTGGGTTCGCTGAGGACAAGGCGGACGATCAACGTGGGCACCGAGCGGTTGCCGTCATTCCACGCTTCGACCTGACGAGCCGCGTCTGGGTCAGCGTCGATATTCACTTTGGTGAAAGGAATGTCTTGCTCTTCCAGCCAGGCCTGAACTCGGCGGGAATGATAGCACCAATCGGTCGCATAAAGGGTGACCTCACGGCTTTTCAGCGAGCGCACACGCTCCGCCGCTGTTGCCCCCTCCTCCGGCGCATAGGCCTTGGCCGGGTCGTAATTGTCCCCGACAAAGAGCACACACTTGCAATGACCGTCTCGCCGGATCTCCTCATGATGGAATTGGCAAGGGCAAATATTGACGCGGTCGCGTTGGGGGTCGCCGCTGAGATCGCGGCAAGGGCAATAGGGGTAGCCATGCAAGAGCACATGCCGTTCTAAGGCGCGGACGATGCCGTCGACTACCATCTGTTCGGGGTTGAGGTGATAGCCGCTCACCTCGCTCCAACGTCGAACCATCTTGTGCAGGCGGGCTTCGATCCGATGCTCTTCTACGGCGGCCGAATCTTGCATGGGTATACTCCTCGGCAACAACCTCAAGTTCCATCGCATTGCCTATGCCGGGATAGCTACAACGCGCTCGCGGGCCGGTTCGGCAGCGTGTGCAATAGCGGCCTGCACCGCCTCCCGGTTCAGAGCCAGGAAACTATACAGAACCAGGCCCGCCGGCGCCCTTCCTGATCGCAAAATGCCAAAATCCGGGCCCTGCCGGCAATACATCTTGGCGGCCAACTCTCCGGCCTGAGCCCCGCATCGAGAACCCCATTGGCCTCGACTCTATTCCTTGGAAGCGTGCTCCTTCTCTGATGAAAGGAAGGCATTCTGGGCGTAGGCCTGTTCCATTTGGGCCAACATGGCCGCCACCTGTTCGATGGCGATGCGCTGCTTGCGGTAAAAGTCCGATTCGCTCATGGCGAGGCGCCTGGTGATGTCGCGAATGCGCTCCCCCTGGATGAACTTGAGGTCGAGGATGTTGTACATCAGCCAGTCGTTGGAGGTCATACTGCGTTCGCCATCGGGCTTGAGGCGTTCGATGGCCTCTTGCAACGTGGCGCGCACCGCGTTGGCCGGCACGTTGTTGAATTGGGGCAGGCGATCGCGAATGATGTGCAAGCGCAAAAGGGGGCTTTCGGTCATTTTGGGGCCGCCCCAGAACTGGCTAAGGGCATCGCGCACCATTTGCACGAAACCGGGCGAGCGGATCGGGTTGGCCTCAAAATGCTCCAGGCTGTGCGGTTGCAGGTACAGGCTGGAACGCCAGGCTTGAATCTCGTCCAATTGGCTGTTCAAGCCCCGCAGCACGGCGAAGATACACTGCTGGAGGATCATATCCTCCAGGGCCATCTCCGCTCGATCGACCAGGCCGTACACCGCCTCTAGGTCCTCATCGCTGAACTCTGCTCGCGGGCCGGTGGCCCAGATACCCAGGATGCCCAGGGTGACATTGTCACTGCGTCCGCGCAGGGGCAGCAGCCAATGGCCGTCGGTCAGGATAAAGTCTTGGTTGGAGATGAATTCGTCCTTACGGCTGTCGGCCAAGCGCTCTAATAGCTCGGGGAGCGACACGCCGGCCAGGAAGCGCGTGGCGGCTTCTCGCGGCCCGCAGAAGACGCGGATGGCCGGCCTGGCCCCAAATTCCGCCGGTGTCTGGGCCGAGGTTTGGGGCCAGGCGGAGCTTTCCATGGTGACGATAAAGCCGGAAGGGGCGCGCAACAAGTCGCACAAAGCGATCAGGGTGTTCTCTAATAGTTGTTCGAGGTCGGCGGTGGTAAGCAGACGTTCGTCCAAGGCTTGCATCCAGGCGATCTCATCGCGGTCGCGCCGGTAGGTCAGCCGGTCGATAGTCGGCTTGGCCAGGTTGATCACTACCTGGGCGATGACCACGGTACCGGCTACTGTGACCACTAGAACTGTGTCGCGAGGCACGCCCCAAATTTCGTCTGCGCGAGGGATGGCGAGCATGAGGATGATCACGGCGATGGCCACCAGCGGCCCGCGCAGCAAAAAATGCAACAGACGATGCTTGATCACCCGATCGGGGATCAGGACGCCCTGATAGGCGACGATATAGCCGATGACGACGGTCATCAAGGCGATGCCCAAATTCCCCACCAACGTCAGCGCCGAAATGAAATCGGCCGAGAGCGTTTGCGCCGCGGCAGAGATGAGCAAAAAGGGGAACACGCCCACGCTCGGGGCGACAAAGGCCAGCATCAGATACGACATGCGCCGGCGCGAGGCGGCGGTGAGGCAACGGCCCCGCGCCCGACTGATGTTCACCCAGCCGCTCACGCTGGTCAACACATAATAGGCAGCGAAAAGCCGGAAGTAGGGACCGGCCACCAGGTGGTAAATATTTTCTTTGCGGGCCACCCCATCCACGATCAGCCCGCTCCAAGCCACCAGGGCCACCGTGGCCAACCCGATACCATAGCTGCCCCAAACGCTCAGCCGTCGCCAGCGCGATGTCGCGCCAGTGGTGCGCAATAGGGCATCGGAAAAATGCAAATACGCGGCGGGCACGAAGGCGATGCCCACCCATTGCAGTTTGAGCCAGACGCCGGCCAGCTCGATGGAATCTACCTCGGTAATGCCGACATCGACCAGATGTGCCACGGTGACAAAAGAGATCAGGGCGCAAAAGGCCTGCGCCACCTGGCTTCGGAAATTGAACGTAAAGATATAGACAAAAAGGGAGAAGCCGACGATGACGTTGACCGAAGAAAGTACAAAATTGCCGAATTCCAGGATAGATCTAAGCAATGTCAAGTCCATATACCTATCAAAGGTAAAGGCTATAAATGGCCAAATCGCGCGCCGCTGTCGGCGCGCAAGGCCCTGCCCCCTCGCTTTTTTATACGAGTATTATAGCCATGTAATATACCAAGGGCACGACAAAGAGCAAACTGTCCACGCGATCCAACATCCCGCCATGGCCGGGGATCAACCGGCCAAAGTCCTTGATACCCACCTGGCGCTTGAGCAACGATTCGGCCAGATCGCCAAAGGTCGCGCCCAGCGCCAGGACGGCGCCCAGGGCTATGCCCTGGCCCCAGCCCAGGCCCAACAACCAACGGCCGAGGATCGACACCAGCGCTATACCAGAGACTATCCCGCTCACAGCACCCTCCCAGGTCTTGTGAGGGCTGATCTTGGAGAAAAAGGGACGTCGGCCAAAGGCACTGCCCACAAAATAGGCGCCAGTATCGGTCGTCCAGGTTCCCAGCAAGGCGACGAGAAGCCAAAAGAGACCGCGATCCAGGGTGCGCAGGCGGGGGAAATAGCTCAACGAGAGGCCGATATATAGCGCGCCCGCAAGCATCAGAGCCCAGCTCTTTAACGAGCCCGGCTTGTTCTCGTGAAACACTTTGAGGGTCAAGGCTCCCAGGGTGCCGAACAATAACGCGGGCTGTAAAAGCCCCCACTCTGGCCGCTGGCCGTCGGCGATGAGCAGGGCGATCAGCAGCAAAGGGATCAGGTAAAAAGGGGGGCACTCCTGAGGGCATGTGGCCGCAAAGAACTCGTACCCCGCCAGGAGGCCGGCGAGTAGCACCAGGGCGAAAAAAAAGAGCCCCCCCAAGTACGCGGCGGCTCCTACAATAGGGATCAGGATTGCGGCGCTGATGACTCGTTGTCGCAGCATCTGCCCTCCCGCTTCGGCGACGGCGA
>JACIWY010000222.1 GCA_014360745.1 Chloroflexota bacterium | reverse complement strand
CCGGCTATGACGTACGCAGCCTGCAAACCTTCGCCATGGGCTTGGCCGTGCAGACGCGCGGTGCTTGCCATAACCGCGCCCTCTCTTACGAGCTGGATGTCAAGGGCACGGTGAACCGCTTCAAGCTGGAGCCCGGCCGGGGCAAGTTGGCCATGGAAAAGGAGAACTTTGCCTGCATCTTGGATTGCCTGGTGTTGTGCAAATTCCTGCGCAACTGCTTCACCGACTTTTACTCCGAAATGGCGCGCATCTACACCATGACCACCGGCATCCCCATGACGGCGGAGGAATTGGAGCAGGTCGCCGTCCGCGTGCATAACCTGAAAAAGGCCTTTAACATCCGCGAGGGATGGACGAAGGAGGACGATTGGCTACCGCCGCGGGTGTTTCAAGATCCCATTCCCTCTGGCCCCAGCAAGGGGGCAGTGATCAACCCCGATGACCTGCGCATGGCCATCGAGGATTATTATCTGGCCCGCGGCTGGACGCGCGATGGCTTGATCCCCAAGTCGTTGTTGATTGAACTCGGCCTGGAAGATGTCGCCGAGGAGATCGGCGTCGAAGAGGCCGTCGCAGATATGGCAACCGGTGAGTAAGGAGATAGATCATGGCCAAGATCGGTTATGAGTACATCATCTGTGACCCTGACAAGTGCATTGGCTGTAGGATCTGCGAGTACATCTGTTCCATCACCAAAACGGGAGCCTTTGATCCCGCCATGTCGCGTATCCGTGTGGTGCGCATCGAGCCGGTCACGATGACGGCGATCACTTGCCGGCTATGCGAGGATGCGCCCTGTATCATCGCCTGTCCGCGAGATGCCCTGAGCCGCTCCGAAGAGGACGGGCATATCCTGGTGGACGAGGACAAGTGCGATGGCTGTGGCTGGTGCATCGAGGCGTGCGATTTCGGCGCCATCGTGCTGGACCCCAAGACCAAGAACGCGGCCATCTGCGATCTATGCTCCGATCAAAAGAACGGTCCTCCTTGTATCGAGTTCTGCCCCAAGGATGCTTTGGAGCTATCTACCCCCGAACAGCTTCGGCAAAAGGTGCGACGCGAGGTCGTGGCCCGGCTATTCGAAGAGCTGTTGGAAAAGTAAAAGTGAAGGAGCTAGGCCCCAAGACCGAGTTCGGCTCGACCCGGCCTGGCTCCTGTGTGAAGCTCTTCCACCCTTTTATCTTTATGGAGCTGCATAATGTCAGACAATGAGCAATTGCGCGTCGGAGTCTATGTATGCAGTTGCGGCTCGAACATCGGCGGCGTCATCGACCCCGCTGAGGTCGCCGAGTACGCGTCGCACCTGCCCGACGTGGTCCTGGCGCGGGAGAACCTCTATATGTGTGGCGATCCCGGCCAGAATATGATCCGCGAGGATATTATCAAGCACAAGTTGAACCGCATCGTCGTGGCGGCCTGTAGCGTGCGCATGCACGAGCCGACCTTCCGCGCCTGTGTGGCCGACGCCGGCTTGAACCCCTTCCTCATGGAGATGGCCAACATCCGTGAGCAAGACACTTGGGTGCACAGCCACGAGCCCGAGGCGGCTTTGGAAAAAGCCAAAGAGTTGGTGGCGGCGGCGGTGGCCAAGGTGCGTTATGCCCAGCCTTTGCGGCCGATCACCGTGCCGGTGACCAAGCGGGCCATGGTGCTCGGCGGCGGCGTCGCCGGCATCAGCGCCGCGCTAGACCTGGCGGATAGCGGCATCCATACCTATCTGGTCGAGAAGGAGCTTTCCATCGGGGGAACGATGGCCCAACTGAACAAAACGTTCCCCACGATGGACTGTTCTATTTGAATACTCGCACCCAAGATGGTTGACGCGGCGCGTCACCCCAAGGTAGAGATTCTGGCCTACTCCGAAGTGGAGCAGGTGGACGGGTATATCGGCAACTTTCGGGTACATGTGAATCGCAAACCTCGCTACGTCATCGCCGATCGTTGCAACGGCTGCGGCGAGTGCGCGCGGGTATGCCCCATCGAGGTGCCCAATGACTATGAGTTGGGCATCGCCCCGCGCAAAGCGATCGATGTGCCCCATGGCCAGGCCGTCCCTTTGGTCTATGCCATCGACATGGACAATTGCATCCAGTGCTACAAATGCGTCTCAGCGTGTGGCAAGCTGGATGCCATCGACTTTTCCCAGGAAGAAGAGGCCGTCGAGTTGGAGGTGGGCACGATCATCGTGGCCACCGGCTTTGAAAGCTTTGACCCTTCGGTCATCCCCGAATACGGCTATGGCAAATACCCCAACGTCATCACGGCCATGGAGTTGGAGCGTTTGGCAAACTCGGCGGGCCCCACGATCGGACGCTTGATTCGCCCCTCCGATAAAAAGACGCCCAAGAGCATGGCCATCGTCCAGTGCGTCGGCTCTCGAGACAAGCGCTTCAACGAATATTGCTCCGGCTTCTGCTGCATGTACAGCATCAAGAACGCCTTGTTGCTGAAGCAGACCTACCCGGACATGGATCTGACCATCTTTTATATGGATATCCGCGCGCCGGCCAAGGGCTACGAAGAGTTCTATAACCGCGCCCGCGAAGCCGGCATCCGCTTCATCCACGGTCGCCCCTCGCAGATCACCGAGGACCCCGAAACCCACAACCTCTTTGTGGAGGCGGAGGACAAGGAGATCGGCGAGGTGATCGAGCTCGAAGTCGAAATGGTAACCCTCGCTGCGGCGGCGATTCCGCGCGCCGACACAGAGCGGGTGGCCTCGACGTTAACCCTCTCGCGCAGCCCGGGCGGCTTTTTCATGGAGTATCACCCCAAGCTGCGACCGGTGGATTCCCCCACCGACGGTGTCTTCCTGGCCGGCGCGGCTCAGGGGCCCAAGGACATCCCCGCCAGCGTGGCCCAGGGGAGCGCGGCAGCCGCGCGTGCCCTGCGCGTGCTCTCCTCCGACACTTGGGAGATCGAGCCGATCGTGGCCAGTGTGCGCGAAGATTTGTGCATCAGCGCCCAGGGGCGCCGTTGCGGCATCTGCGCCCGCGCTTGCCCCTACAACGCGATCATCGTCGAGGTCGGCCAGCCGGCGCAGATCATCACCGCCAAATGCCATGGTTGCGGAGGTTGCGCGGCCGAGTGCCCGCAGGACGCCATCACCCAGGCGCACTTTACCGATGCCCAGATCGTGGCTCAACTCAAGGAGCTGCTGAAGGAAAAGCCCGAGGAAAAGATCTTGGCCTTCATGTGCAACTGGTGTAGCTACGCCGGGGCCGACACGGCCGGCACCAGCCACTTTGAGTATCCGCCCGATTCGCGCGGCATCCGCGTGATGTGCACGGCGCGCATGGATCAGGACTTTGTCTACGAGGCCTTCCGCCGTGGCGCGGGCATGGTGCTGCTCTCCGGTTGCCACCCGCAAGACTGCCACTATATCACCGGCCAGCAGGTGGCGGCCAAGCGCTTCGAGCGGCTGCCGCGCACGCTCGAACGAATGGGCATCAGCCCGGATCGTCTGCGCGTCGAGTGGATCTCGGCCGCCGAGGGCGAAAAGTACGCCCGCGTTATCACCGAGATGAGCGAAAAGCTGCACCAAATGGACAAAGAGCAGATCCGCGCCGAGAACGAAGCGGCCCGGCCGGAATTGGAGAAGCGCCTTGAACGCTGGAAGCGTATCCCCGGCATCGCCGAGCTCATGGCCGAGGAAGAGGAGGTTATGGCATGATCCGCTCGCGCGAGTTTGACGAGAGTTTCATCGAGCAGATCCTCGCCGAGCCAGGAGGAGAACACCTCCTCGATTGCTGGTCTTGCGGCACCTGCGCGGCCACCTGTTTGGTGCGTCGCTATGAGGCGAACTTTAACCCCCGCCTTGTCTTGCACAAGGCGGGGCTTGGCCTGCGCGAGGCCGTCCTATCCAGCGCCGAGATCTGGCAATGCTCGGCTTGCGACGCTTGCTACCCCCGTTGCCCCAAGGAAATTCATATCTCGGATGTGATGAGGGCGATCCGTAACATCGCCATCCGTGAGGGCTATGAGCCGCCCGGCCCCTTTGCCGTGGTCGACGAGGTGCGGTGCTCCGGTTGCGCCGTCTGCACCAGGGCTTGCCCCTATGAGGCCATCGACCGCGTCACCAAGACGGTCGACGGCGTCGAAAAGGCGGTGGCCCAGGTGAACAAGAACCTGTGCCTGCATTGTGGCATCTGTGTGGCGGCTTGCCCTTCTGGCGCCATGAGCCTGGAGGTCTTTTCCGATCAGGAGCTGCTCTCGCGCATGGGCGCGGGCGGTTGGCTGGAACAGAAAGGTTATCTCCAAGGGGCGGCCGAGGAACCGCGCATCCTGGCCTTTGTTTGCCAGTGGAGCCTGCGCAGCGATGATGAATTGCAGAGAGTAAAAGAAAAATATGGCGACCGCGTGCGCCTGGTGAACCTGCCTTGCTCCGGGCGGGTCAACCCGGCCATGATCCTCCTGGCTCTGACCCAGGGCGCCGACGGCGTCTTGGTGGTCGGTTGCGCCGATGGGGAGTGTCACTATCAGCGCGGAACCTATCTGGGACGCGGCAAAGTGGCGCTCCTCGATGCCGTGCTGGAGCAGATGGGGCTGGCGCCTGAGCGCGTGGCCTTCGCCCGGCTTGGCGCCTTTGACCGCTTTGTCCTGCCCAGGCTGATCGACGGCCTTACGGAAAGGGTAAAGGGAGTTGCCGAAAAGCTCCCCGTTGCGGGTTAGTCGCCATTCCGATTTATCGACCAATGCCTGGCTAAGGGGAAATATGGACAAGCTAAAGTTGGCTGTGTATTGGGCGGCGGCCTGCGGCGGATGTGATATCGCCATCGTCGAGATCGGCGAACACATCCTCGATCTGGCCCAGGTCGCCGATATCGTCTTTTGGCCCGCGGCCATGGATTTCAAATACCAGGATGTCGAGGGCTATCCCGATGGCTTTATCGATGTGACCCTCTTTAACGGCGCTATTCGCACCTCTGAAGATGAGCATATCGCCCACCTGCTGCGCCAAAAGAGCAAGGTGCTGGTGGCCTTTGGCTCTTGCGCCACGGAGGGGTGCATCCCGGCGCTGGCGAACATCAAGGGCACCGACTACGGCCTGCGGCGCGCTTTTCTGGAATCGCCTTCGACGGATAACCCCCAAGGGGTGCTTCCTCGCCTGCGTTTTGCCATGCCCGAAGGGGAGTTGACCTTGCCGGCGATGTGCAAACAGTTGCGCACCTTGGAGCAGGTAGTGCCTGTGGATTACGAGATCCGTGGTTGCCCGCCGCACTATGATCAGGTCTGGAAGGCCCTTACGGCGGTGGTCGAGCACAAACTGCCGCCGGCAGGCAGCGTGTTGGGCGTGGATAGCCTGACCGTCTGCAATCAATGTCCCAGAGTGCGCGAGGGCAAGATCCGCGTGGAGCGTTTCTATCGGCCGCATGAGATCATCCCCGATGCGGAACGTTGTTTCCTGGAGCAGGGCTTGATCTGCGCCGGCCCGGCCACTCATGCCGGCTGCGGCGCGCTGTGCATCAGTGCCAACATGCCGTGCCGCGGCTGCTACGGCCCTCCCGATGGCGTGGCCGACCAAGGTGCGGCCTTGCTGAGCGCCATCGTCGCCGGCTTTGCCGGGCAGAGCGATGAGGAGATCAAGCGCGTGTTAAATACCATCGTAGACCCCGTGGGCACCCTCTATCGCTTCAGCCTGGCCGGCTCCTATCTGCATCGTTTGCGCATGGATGAGCGCGAATCGGGCGAGACCTGCGCGCTCCAGGCCGGCGAGGACGGCCATGAGGAGGTGGGAGCATGAAACGCATCACCATAGACCCCATCACCCGCCTGGAAGGCCACGGCAAGATCACCATCTTTCTCGATGACAAGGGGGATGTGGCCAACGCCTACTTCCAGGTGCCCGAATTTCGCGGCTTTGAGGCGTTTTGCGAGGGCCGCCCCGTCGAAGAAATGCCGCGCATCACCCAGCGCATCTGCGGCGTGTGCCCCACCGCTCACCATATGGCGGCGGCCAAGGCGGCTGATGCCGTCTACGGCGTCACGCCCCCGCCCAACGCCCTGCGCATCCGCGAGATGGTCTACGCTGCCTTTTGCTGCGGTGATCATGCCACCCACTTTTACGTGTTGGCGGGCCCCGACTTTTTGGTCGGCCCCGATGCGCCGGCCGCCGAGCGCAACATCCTGGGCATCGTGGCCAAGGTGGGCGCGCAAGTGGGCAAGCGGGTCATCCGCCATCTGGCCGAGGCGCATGAAGTAGTGGCCATGATGGGTGGGCGCTTTGTCCATCCGGTGCTGGCCCTGCCGGGCGGCGTCTCCAAAGGGGTGACCCCCGAAATGCAAAAACGCCTCATCGAGATCGGTGAGGCGGCTGTCGAGTTCGGCACCTT
>JACIWY010000221.1 GCA_014360745.1 Chloroflexota bacterium | reverse complement strand
GTCGCCAAGCGGGGGCACCGTCGAGGTCACCTGGCGGGTGGCTTCGGTCACCGTGCCTATCTCGCGGGTGGAGCTGATCGTCAACGGCGAGGTCCGTGAGAGCGTAGCCGCCGGTCCCGACCAAGCCCAGGGGAGTTGGTCGGTCAAGGTGGGGCGCAGTTCGTGGCTCGCGTTGTTGGTGCGCGGCCACTATGCCGACAAGCCCGAGATCATCGCCGCCCACTCGTCGCCGGTCATGGTCGAGGTGGAGGGTTCACCCTTTTATGCCGCCACCGATGCGGTGACCATCTTGGAGCAGATCGAGGGCGCCCTGGCCTATCTGGACACCGTGGGCACCAGAGCCGAGACGCGCCGCTACAAAGAGATGCGCCTCATTTTAGAGAGCGCCCATCGCCGGCTACACAACCGCATGCACCAGATGGGGCAATATCACGATCACACGCCGATGGACGATCACCCGGCGCATCACTGAGCTGGGGGGAAATTTGGATTCCTTAAGGCTCAAAGCAGTGAAAAAGGAGAAACATGAAGACCGTTATCATCAACGCGCCTCGCGAGCTGTTGATCAAGGATGTGGACATTCCCAAGCCCGGCCCCGATGACGTGCTGGTGCGCGTCAGAGCCTCCGGCATCTGCGGCTCGGACGTGCATCGCTACCTGGGGACGGCTTTTGGCCGCACCTGGAAATACCCGATGAACTCGGGCCACGAGTATTGCGGCGAGGTGGTCGAGATCGGGAAGAACGTCAAGCGATTTCGGGAAGGGGATCATGCCACCCTCGGCGTGGCCTGGCCCCAGGGTTACCTGGGCGCCTTCTCCGAATACGTCCTGATCCCCAACGCGGACGAGAGGCTCTATCAGGTGCCCAAGGAGGTCTCGTTCATCGAGGGCGCCTGCCTGGAGCCTTTCACCGTCGCCCTGCAGGCCTGCCGCCGGCCAAACCCTACCTCTGAGGACAAGGTGCTCATCTTGGGCGCGGGCG
Organism: Chloroflexota bacterium; assembly: GCA_014360745.1. Classification (GTDB taxonomy): domain Bacteria; phylum Chloroflexota; class Anaerolineae; order UBA1429; family UBA1429; genus JACIWY01. The sequence continues at coordinate 5,370 of JACIWY010000221.1, read as the reverse complement.
CCATCGGCCTATCTGTGCTGTGGGCCTGCAAGGCAAGGGGTGTGCAAAACATCATCGTGAGCGAGATTTCGGACAAGCGGCGCGGGGTGGCCGAGCAGATCGGTTGCAGGGCGGTGAACCCCGCTGCCGAGGATCTGGCCGAGATCGTCATGGACGCCACGGGTGGTCAGGGGGCGGATGTTGCCTTTGAATGCGCCGGAACCGGCGCGACCCTGAACCAGGCCTTTGCGCTGACCAACCGCTGGGGCAGGATCAGCCTGATCGCCCACTATCGCCAGGAGCCCCCCTTCAGCGTCGAGACCATCGCGCGAGGGGGCAAGAGCGTGTACGGCCCCTTCTCGCCCGGTCCGACCGTCGAAGAGGCGATCCAGCTCGTGGCGGAAAAGAAGGTCGACCTGACGTCGATGGTCAGTCACACCTTCCCGCTGGAAAAGGCCCAGCAGGCCTTTGAGGTGGCCTGCGACGCCGCACAATCGGTGAAGGTGCTCTTTGTGCCCTGAGCAGACGGCGCGATGATCAGCCGCAAGCATTTGCGTATCTTGCGGCGCACACCACAACCCCTAGTGGCCCAGGGAGCGGCGGCCTACTACAGGCGGAGGGGGTGGGATTCGAACCCACGGTGGCGCAAGCGCCACAACGGTTTTCGAGACCGCCCCGATCGGCCGCTCCGGCACCCCTCCGAGATGGCTGTTCTCTTTTAACGAGCGTTCATCCTACTACTTCTGGCCCGCGCAGCGCGTGAAAGAAGGCCTGCATCATCTCGCGCACCTCGTCGGCCAACACGCCTGCTTCCACCTGCACCACATGGTTCAACCAGGGCGAACGCAGCAGATCGTACACCGAGCCCGCCGCCCCCGTCTTGGGGTCGCGCACGCCGAACACCAAACGGTCGATGCGCGCGTTGACCATGGCCCCGGCGCACATACAACAAGGCTCTAGGGTGCAGTACAATGTGCAACCCAAAAGGCGCCATCCCCCGCGATAGGCCGCTGCTTCGCGCAGGGCCAGGATCTCGGCGTGCGCTGTCGGATCCTTGAGCGTCTCCTTGCGGTTCCGCCCGCGCCCGATGACGCGCCCCTGCCAGACCACCACCGCCCCGACGGGGACTTCGCCCGCCTCGGCTGCCAGCCGCGCCTCGGCCAACGCATGTTGCATCCAGTGCTCATGATCCATAACCTATGTGAGTATAGCATAGATCGGCGGAAGGGCCAAGAATACGGGTGGAGCGCGGACGTCCTCGTCCGCCGACCCGACGGGGCAGAGCTCCGCACCTCTTTCAACCGCCTGGGGAGTTTGGCGTATGGAGACGATCACGCTTTCGTTGACCGACATGGCCTATGGAGGGGACGCCATCGGCCGTCATGAAGGCCAGGCCGTTTTTGTGCCTCTGGGCATCCCCGGCGAGACGGTGCGCGTCGCTGTGGAAGCGAGACATCGTAGCTTCCTCCGCGGCCGCTTGCTGGAGGTGCTCCAGCCCTCGCCGGAGCGGGTCCTCCCGCCCTGCCCCTATTTTAGGCGCTGCGGCGGGTGCCAATGGCAGCACATGAGCTACCGCGCGCAACTGCACTGGAAACGGGAGATCGTGCGCGCCCAACTGCGGCGCATCGGCCGCCAGGAGGAGCCCTTGGTGCGCCCTATGTTGGGCATGGTCACGCCTTGGAGCTATCGCAATCACGTCCAACTTCGCCCGGCCCTCGGAGGCGGCCTGGGCTACTATGCCCTGCATAGCCACCAGGTGGTGCCGGTGGAGCGCTGCTTGCTCGTCGATCCTTTGCTCGACGAGCTGTGGCACATCTCGGAAGCTCGGCTCCCCGGCGTGCAAACCGTCTCTCTGCGCGCCGGCGTGGCCACCGGCGAGAAGATGATCCTCCTGGAGGGCGCGGAGCTACAACCGCCGCGCCTTAAGGGCGATCTCCCCTTTTCCTGCCTTTACCTGGCCCCGGATGGACAACTCCATCTCCTTTCCGGGCGCGCCGCCCTGCAAGAGAGGTTGCTCGGGCGTACCTTTCGCGTGTCGGCCACCTCCTTCTTCCAGGTGAACTCCTCTCAGGCCGAGCGACTGATCGAGGTGGCGCGGCGTTACGTCGAACCCAAAGAAGAGGAAACGCTGCTGGACATTTATTGCGGCGTGGGCACCTTTGCCATCTCTTTGGCCGAGGAGGTGCATCGGGTCGTGGGCGTGGAGAGCTCGTCCGAGGCCGTGGCCGATGCCCTCGCCAACGCCCAGGCCAACGGCGTGGCCGGGCGTTGCTGCTTTGTCGCCGGCGATGCGGCGCGCGTGTTGTCGAAACTCGACGAGGAGGTGCAGGCCATCCTCCTCGATCCGCCTCGCGCGGGTTGCCAACCTGAGGTATTGGCCAAGATTGCCCAAAGCTTCGGCCAAAAACAAAAGAGCCGCCCCTCGCGCATCGTCTATGTCTCTTGCGATCCGGCCACCCTGGCGCGTGACATCCTGCGGCTGAACGAGCTGGGCTATCGCCTCATCGAGGTACAGCCAGTGGACATGTTCCCGCAGACCTACCACATCGAATGCGTAGCCCTGCTCTCTGCTTGCGCGAACGCAGCGTAGCATTTGCCTCGGCGGGGCATGGCTTTCGAGCCATACTTGAGTGGGCAAATTTCCTCGAACAATGGGTCCGCCGGACTTGACAAACCATACCCCCCTATGGTATAATTGTGCCGGATTTCACAAGTATCATAGGAGCCCGATCAGAATTAGGGGTTTGGAGGAAAGGAACTATGACGACATACGTGATCGTGGGTGGTGTGGCAGGCGGAGCCACGGCGGCGGCGCGCCTTCGTCGTCGCGACGAGCAGGCCGAGATCATAGTCTTTGAACGAGGGCCGTACGTCTCCTTCGCCAATTGCGGCCTGCCTTACCATATCGGTGGCACCATTGCCGAGCGCGATGCCTTGTTGGTATCGACGCCGGAGAAGCTGCGTGGCGAATTCGCCATAGATGTGCGCATTCTTCAGGAGGTTATGCACATCGACCGGGAAGCCCATGAGGTCGAAGTGCGTGACCTGCGCACCGGCCAGATCTATCGCCAACATTACGACAAGTTGATCCTCTCGCCGGGGGCCAAGCCGCTTGTCCCCCCCATCCCCGGCGTCGATTTGGATGGCGTCTACACCCTGCGCACCATCCCCGATATGGATGCCATCGAGGCCCATTTGGAACGCAGCGATACCCGCGAGGCGGTGGTGGTCGGCGGCGGCTTTATCGGCCTGGAGATGGCCGAGAACCTCATGCAACGCGGCGTGCAGGTCACCTTGGTGGAGATGATGAACCAAGTCATGACCGCCCTCGACCCCGATATGGCCGCCTTCTTACATCGACACCTGCGCGACAAAGGGGTGCGCCTCGGCTTGGGCGACGCCTTGGCCGAGATTCAACGAACCGCCGAAGGACGGCTGCGCGTCGTCTTGGCCAGCGGCAAAGCGATCGAGGCCGATATGGTCATGCTGGCCCTAGGAGTGCGCCCCGAAAGCGACCTGGCCCGCGAGGCGGATTTGGAGCTAGGGCCCAAGGGGCATATCGTGGTCAACGAGCATATGCAAACTTCTGATCCCGACATCTATGCCGTGGGCGATGCCATCCAGGTGCGCAACCCGGTGACCGGCCTACCCACGGCCATCCCCTTGGCCGGTCCGGCCAACCGCCAGGCGCGCATCGCCGCCGACCATATCACCGGCCTGGACAGCCACTACAAAGGCACGGTCGGCACGGCCATCGTCAAGGTGTTTGATCTGGTGGCCGCGGTAGTGGGCATGAACAGTTACGCGCTCAAGCAGGCCGGTATCCCCTTTGAGACCAGCACCACGCACAGCAGCGATCACGTGGGTTATTACCCAGGCGCGACCCGTCAGAGCATCAAGCTGCTCTACGGGCTCGATGGCAAGCTTCTCGGCGCCCAAGTAGTGGGGCAGAACGCCGTGGATCGCACGATTGACGTGTTGGCCGTAGCGCTCCAAGCCGGGATGACGGTGTTCGATCTGGAGCATTTGGAGCTGGCCTACGCGCCGCCCTTTGGCGCCGCCAAAGATCCGGTGAATATCGCCGGCTTTGTGGCTGCCAACAGTTTGCGCGGCGATACCGAGCTGGCCTATTGGGACGAGATCGCCGAGATCGATCCGGAGAAGGTGGGCATCCTGGATGTGCGCACCGAGGCCGAATGGCAGGCGGGCAGGCTGCCGGGCGCCGTCCACATCCCCAACACCGAGCTCCGCGAGCGCCTGCATGAACTGGATCCTCACAAAGAGTGGATCGTCTACTGCGGCGTGGGCCGGCGGGCCTATGTCATGGAGCGCATGTTGCGCCAGCACGGCTTTCGCGTGCGCAACCTGACCGGCGGCATCACCACCTACGCCGTGGCCGCCGAGGAACAGAGCAACCTGAACGCCGATGAACCCGATGGCCATTCCACAAAGAGGCGAGGCAACGGTCAAGATCGGCAAGGTGGCCCCTCCCCTGCCCAGGAAGAGGCTGCCGGCCTTGCACAAGGCCGTCCTGTCGGGTCGAGCGCTCCTCAGGCCTCGACTTTGACCGCCGATGTCGCCGTGGATGTTCGTCTGGATGCCTGCGGTCTGCAATGCCCCGGCCCGATCATGGCCGTGTACAAGCAAATGCAAGCCATGGAGCCGGGGCGGGTCGTCGAGGTCGTGGCCACCGATCCCGGCTTTGCCCGCGATGTCTCCGCTTGGGCGGAACGCACGGGGAACACCCTGCTAAAAGTCTCACGCAACAACGGCACCGTCCATGCCTTTTTGCGCAAGGGGGAAACGGCCCCCCAACGGACCCTAGCCGAGACGGCTTCGGCGACCAACGCCAAAACCCTGGTTGTCTTTTCCGCCGATCTCGATCGGGCACTGGCCGCCTTTGTCATTGCCAACGGCGCGGCGGCGATGGGCCAAAAGGTGACCATGTTCTTTACCTTCTGGGGGCTCAATATCCTGAGGCGCCGCGATGGCCGGGCCAAGGGCAAGAGCCTCATCGAGTCGATGTTCGGCGCCATGATGCCCAAGGGGGTCGATAAGCTCAAACTCTCGCAGCTCAATATGGGCGGCCTAGGCACAACCATCATGAAGCGGGTGATGAAGGCCAAGAACATCGACTCGCTGGAGCGCATGATCGGGACGGCCCGCGAAAATGGCGTGCGCTTGATCGCCTGCCAGATGTCGATGGACATGATGGGCATCAAGCCCGAGGAGCTCATCGATGGGGTCGAGATCGGCGGCGTGGCCACTTATATCAACGAGACCGACAAGGCCAACGCCAGCTTGTTCATCTGATCCCTACACCGAAAACGAGGTGACGGGCACTTGAGCCCGTCTGCGGGCCGTGCCCGTCACCTGAGCGCACGAGGGCGT
>JACIWY010000220.1 GCA_014360745.1 Chloroflexota bacterium | reverse complement strand
TCAAGGTGCGCTGCACCAAACCAAAGGAGATAAACTCCTTCGGCTCCATTCCGTCCGGCTCATAGCTGCGCACAAACTCGGGCATTGTCTGCAACCGGGCGATGACTTGAGGATCGATAGGGCGGTCGATGCGCTCTTCGCGGGGCACGCCGGGCTGAAGCAGCATTTCCTGGTACCTCGGATGGATCGACATGACCAGCTCTGCACCGGCGAGCTCGGTCATATGGTAGGTGCCTCGCAGCGCCGCCACCAAAAGCTTGGCCTTGTAGCCCTTTTGGCGATAAATGCCATAGGCGCGCTTGGCCATAGCCAGCCCCGCCTGGCGAATATCCTCCTCCGTCACTTTGGCGTGATTGTCGATGGCCACATCGCGCAAATAATCATCGAGGCGCCCGATCATCTGCACGGCGAAGCAGCGGCCCGGGCGGATGCCCGCTTGTGCCGCGCGGGCGCGGCCGCGTTCGTAGAATTCGGCGATCTGGAGCATCTGTGGCACGTTGTACGAGACGGTGGCCGTGACGGTGACCCCTTCGCCGGTGAGCACCTCCAACGCCTCCAGGCCGGCCAAAGTCACGGGCAATTTGACGGCGATGTTGGGCGCCCAGCGGCTAAAGCGCCGGCCCATTTCCGTCATCGCCTCGGCGTCCCAGGCGATGTTGGGGTTCACCTGGGCGCAAACGTAACCGTTTTCGCCGTCGGTTCGTTCATAGATGGGCCGATACATCTCGGCTGCCGCGCTGACGACATGGCGCATCAGCTCTTCGGCGCGCCGGGATGGGGTTAACTCCTTGGGCAAGGAAGCGGGCAAATTGCCCCATTTATCCGGGTTCGCTTTCAAGGCGGTGTAGGTGAGCACCGGATTGCAGGTGACGCCCACGGCCCCCCGTTCTAGCCCCACTCGGAGCTCTTGGGGGTCGGCCGAATCGTGCCACCACACCGTCGGCGTCTCGTTCGCCACCCATAACAAGTAATTCTCACTGGCCATCTCTTTTCTCCCGTCTCTGATGTTAACGTTCCAAGGGGACGCCCGATTCATTAAAAGCATGCAAGAGCGCATAGTAGCCCAGGGCCGCGTCTACAAAGGGATCATAGCCCGGCTTGCGTTGCACCATGACGCTCACTTCCATGCCGATAAAGCCGGTGTACCCGGCTGCGTGCATGGCCTTGAGATAGCGCACGTAATCATAGGGCCCCGAACCCGGCGTCAAGAATTCGTGATAGGGGTAGATGCCGCGTTGATCCTTGACGTGGGTGAACACCGAGTGCGGCGCCATGGCGTTACAAGCCTCCTCGGTGGGCATGCCTACGATCTCGCAATGGCTGATGTCAAAGTTGAGCTTGACATAGGGGTGATTCACCTGCTCCAGGAGCCAGAGGGCTTTGCGGGGCAGATCCATCGCTGTCCCCGAGTGCATCTCGGGGGCATAGATGACGTCTCGGCTGGCGGCATAGTCGCCCAACTCGCCCACGCGGTCGACGACGAGGTTCTTTAGCCGGCCCCAATCGTCCACGTGGCCGCCGACCAGACTGACCACCACCGGCGTGCGTCCCTCCTGGCGCAGCTCGTCGGCCAAGTCGATGGTGTCGCGCAGGCGCTTCATGTTGGCCGCGTGCTTATCCGGATCTTCCTCACAGACGGTGGTGTGCCCGGCAATGGCCGCCAGGGTGATGTTATACTCTTGGAGCAACTCGGCGATGCGCTTACGCCTGGCAGCATCTAGGGAATAGAGCTCCGTGGGCCAACGCGGGGTAACTGCCAGTTCGATGCCGGTGTAGCCGATCTTGGCGATAACCGGCAACCCCTCTTCAAAGGGGGTTTTCATCATGCTCCAGGTGCAATAGGCGATCTGCATGGTATTTCCTCCACCGTTTACGTATGATCAGAGGCAGCGGGCACCGAGCCCGTCCGCAGAGCGTGCCCTCCACGCCGATAGGGTGCAGCGGGTGGTATCCTTCTGCATTCGATCCAGCACAGCGTGCCCTCCACGCCGATAGGGTGCAGCGACCATTTTTATGGCGCAAGTTGGAACAATTGCTGCGCGTTGCGGTAGCAGATCTGTTCCAGCACGGCATCGGCGATGCCGCGCACGCGCAACCCTTCGAGCAGGCCGGCATAGCTGCGCGGAGGGCGAGCGCGGGCCACCGGGTGCCCCACGTCGAAACCCTCGCAGGCATCGGAGCCGAACAGGATTTTGCTCGGGCCCAGGGCATCCACGCCCAACTCCACCCGCATCGGGTCGACATAGGTGATGTCGACAAAGACGTTCTCGTAACGCTTGGCCAAAGGAATGGCCTCCAAGCGCAGGTGGGCCAGGATGAGCACCACGTCGGGGTAGGCCTGGATCAACGGCTCGTACTTGAGCGCCGACATGGGCGTGCCGTCGTTGTCGGCGTGGGTCAAAATAGGCCAACGGTGTTCGCGGGCCACGGCAAACACCGCGTCCAAAGCGTCGCGATCTACGGCATAATGATCCAGAGTGGGGTGGATCTTGATGCCGTAAAAGCCAGCCTGGGCCGCCCGATCGACATCGCTTTCCCAGGTCGGATCGTGGGGGTTGATCCACAACATGCCCCCCAGACGATCGCCGTAACGCGCCACCATGGCGAGCACTTCGTCGGTACCGGCATGTTGGCCGACGGTCGTCGCCGTCGCCGAGGAGACGAGCATAAAGCGCGCCCCCTCGCGAGCGGCGATATAGAGCAAATCTTGGGGATAGAACACCTCGCCCACCACGCCGGGCAGGCGGCCGATGTGAGTGTGGCAATCGATCAAAGGGATGTCCACTTGGGTCATCGCGCTCTCCCCACTTTTATCCGATGGTCATGGCAACGGCGTACTTAACCGGGACACGGGCATCCTCGCCCTCCTGCATTCTATTAGTCGGAGGCCCATGCCTTAAAGCCTGCCCTTATCGGCGCATGGATAGGCGATCACCTTGCCTTTAATAGGGCGAAGGCGCATCAGCGTAGCGCTGGGTCCAGCCGCGCTCTCGGACCGCTTCGAGCAGGGCCAGGTGTTCGTCTACCATATTATCCATCAATTGCATGATGGGCAACCCATATGGACAGGCCTGCTCGCATTTGCCGCAATGGGTGCAAGAACGCAACAGCTCCAAACGCCGGCTAAAGGCGCGCTCCATGCGCCCCTTGACCCAGCCCGCCAAGGGGAACTCGAGCAACCGCGCCAACCCCAGCGTTTTAAGCTCGTTGTAAAAGACGTCGTGATAAAGCAGGTGGTCGATCGCGATCTTGGATTCGCAGACGGACTGGCAGAGACGGTCGCATATGCGGCAGGAGCGATGCTCCAGCCTTTGCCGCCAATGTTCGACCTCGGCTTCCTCCTGCGGGGTCAATGTCCAAGAGTCGCGGTTCAAGGCCCGGTAGTTGATCTCTAGGTGCTCCATGGTGCTGATGCCCGGCGCCATGGTGTGGATCGGCTGGTTGGCCAGCCAGGGCAGCGCCACCTCCGCCGGGGCCAGGCCGGCATCTACCGGTTTCATCACCACCATGCCCACGTCGTGTCTTTGACACACGGGGACGAGCTGTTGCAGGGCCTCGCGCCGCACGATGTTGAGGGGAAAGATGACCACATCGATCAGCCCGGTCTCGACCCCTTGGGCCAGGGCGGTCAAGTCACTGTGACCGGCCAAGCCTAGGAAATGGATTTTGCCCTCCTCGCGCGCCTGCAACAGCCCCTCTATCGAGCCTCCCGGCTTGAAGTGGGCCTTGCGCATATCGTGGTTGTAGGTGCGCAGGTAAAAGATGTCCAGGTAATCGGTGTCCAGCTCGGCCAGGTCTTCGTCGATGCGCCGCAGGGCCCCGTCGCGCGTCGCGTCTTGGGTCTTGGTGGCCACCACGCAGCGGGCGCGATCCTGCTTGATCACCGGGCGCAACATGGTGCTGCTGGAGCCATAGCGCCCGTCAAAGTAATTGAGCCCCAGGTCGAACGCCCGTTGATAGATGCGTGTACCTTCCTCGATCTCCAACAAAGAGATATAGCCGCCGCCGACCCCTAGGAGCGAAACCTGGAGCTCCGTCCTGCCCAATCGTCGATATTCCATGATTACGCCTCATCAAAGAGACAAAAAATTGAACGGGAGCGCGGGACTCCTGCCCCGCAACCTGCGGGTGAGACGCCCGCGCTCCTGGCGCGAATGCCCGAAACCACCTTCCACACTTTACGGCGGTGGGGTTAAAGGCCCAACTCCGCGTTGATCTCGGCCTCGTAGGCGCCAGTCTCTTCCGCCTCGATCTCGTCCAACGTCACCGGGCGGTTGAGGGTGCTCGATTCAAAGCCGGCGTAGCACAGGGCCATCGCCCGGCGGCCGGCCAGCCCATCGACCTCGGGCGCCTTGGCGTTGGCGATGCAATCGGCCAGCTCATAATACTCGATGGCCAGCAGCTTGCGGTCGGCCTCGGGGAAGGACATGCTGTAGGAGGCCATTCGCTTGCTGCCAAAGAGCTCCGCCGTGATAGTATCCAGCGCAAAATCGGGCACCAGCGCCAGCAAGGCGTCGCCGGTGATCTCCTGGCGGTCGTCCAGGTGCACGACCGGAGAGATGCCGTTGCGCGTGCCGCCCGGGATGAGCGAGCCCCGGCTGCCAAAGACGACCCTGCGGCCAAACCCCTGCCCGTGCGCGGCATACGATTGGGTCCACTGGCCCATGGTGCCGCTGGCAAAATGGATCACCGAGACGAGGGTATCCTCGGCGGTGGCGGTGATCGAGTCCGGCATCTCGGCGGCCCAGCGTTCGTAAAAGCCGCCCACATTGCCGCCACGGCTCTTGTAGCGCGTTCGCTCCCAGAGACGGATCTCGGCAAAGACCTGCTGCACGTCGCCCATGTAGTAGAGCATCATGTCGGCGTTGTGCACGCCGCCATCGAGCAACATGCCGCCCATGTTCTTTTGGTGGCGCCAGGGGGTGATGACGATGCGGTTGCCGGCGCTACACGAGATGTCGAGAAAGAGATAGGGCGTGCCGATGACGCCCGCATCGAGCAGGGCGCGGGTCAGGCGGCTCATCGGGTCGCGGCGATAGTTCTCGGCGATGCTCAACACCTTGCCGGCGCGCCGCTGGGCCTCGAGGATACGGTTGGCGCCGCGCACGGTAAGCGCCATCGGCTTTTCGCAGAGCACGTGCCAGCCCAGATCGAACGCGGCACAGGCGACGGGGTGATGCGCCCGCGCGTCGGTGGTGATGTCCACGGCCTGCAGGTCGGGCACCTGGCACGCCATCTCGGCCATGTCCTGGAACACGGCCGGGCGCCGGCCCAACAGCCTTTCCGCCTCATCGGCGAGATGCTCGGCGTTGTCGCGCCGCAAATCGCAGGCGGCGACCAGCTCGACGTTGTTTAGCGATGAATCGTACAGCTCCTTCAGGCCCAGGAGGTGGCGTCCGCCCATCCCTCCGCAGCCGACGATAGCGAGGGGTAGCTTTTCCATGTTATTCCTTTCGCGATTGATTGCGCATTCAAAACACTTGTATGATAGCGCCAGGCGCCGTTCAACAAAAGGCGGAGCGAGGGTCGCTCCGCCTTGGGTGCCTGGCCGAGGGCTGTTTCACGCTTTCAGGCCCGTCATCTGAATGCCCTGCACAAAATAGCGCTGCGCGGCGATGAACAGAATGATCATCGGCAACGTTACTACAGTGGACGCGGCCATTAGTGCTGTAAAGAGGGCGATATTTTGATATTGTGACTGGATCTGGAGCGATCCGGCTACTGTCTGAAACACCTGAAGTGCGAGCGCTAAGGTTAATTTCTCTTTGCTATTTAGGTAGATCAATGGCCCAAAGAAGTCGTTCCATGTACCCTGAATAGTAAAAACGGCCACAGCGGTCAGCGCTGGTTTGGAAAGGGGCAGCATAATCTTCCAATAAGTACCGAATCGACTACAGCCATCGATGCGCGCGGCGTCTACCAAGTCTGCAGGAACAGAAGTAAAGAATTGGCGCATTAGGAAAATATTGAAAGCACCACCACCAAACCATGCTGGTATAATTAAAGGTTTAAAAGTATCCAACCATCCCAACCGATGAAAAAAAATATAGGCAGGTATAATAGTAACCTGACTTGGCAACATCATGCTAGCTAACATAACGATAAAGACAATATCGCGGCCAGGAAATCTTAATCTAGCAAAACCATAAGCACATAAGGTACAAGTAAACAACACACCAAAAGTTACACCAACCATGATCGTCATCGTATTTTTGAGATGTATCAACCAGGGCATATATTCCCAAGCCGTAGTATAACCGGTGAGAGTAAAGGTTTTAGGGAAAAAAGTGGGAGGGTAATGATAAACCTCATTAATTTCCTTAACAGAGGTGATTGCCATCCACCAAAAAGGCAGAAAATATATGG